>JAFGKK010000037.1 GCA_016928575.1 Anaerolineales bacterium | reverse complement strand
TTTTTGTATCCCCTATCTTTCCAATGCCCTTCAGCCATCTTGAATTTCTTTGCTTTTTCTGCAAAGATTTGATTGGTAAGGTTCTAAAGGGTTCCGCCGCTTTGATCTCCTCTCTGAGGATGAAATTCAGGTAATCATCGTCGCCCCTCAATTGACAGGGGAGGGACCGATGGATGGCGAAGTTGTCTTTACGCTTCCGGATACATACTATTTTTGGACCGAAGGTATGGGAGAGGGTGAGAAAGTATACATCGGCCAAGACGACATGAGGACTGACCAATGGGTGACATATGGGTGGGACGAAGATGACCCTGACAAGGAACCGGAAACATTCAATTGCTCGTCTAGTTGGCCGACAATTCGTTGCCCATTGCCCTACTTAGAGGGGCATATCCGATATTTTGTAGTCGGCGCTCTCTATGCACAAATCGACGCCTGCGAAGGGGTGTACATATACGGTGAAGACGTCCTTGTGATTAATAATCCGCCGCTCGAACCGGCCGAAGAGGTTTGCTATTCGGAGGAGCCGTATTCGTTCGACAACGCCAAGGTCAACTACTGGTTCGCGCAGGTGCCGACGACGGATCTGCACCTGAGTATCGTCAACGACGTGCCGTTCCTGCATGCCGGATACACTGGGGTGTTGATGCAGGCGACGGAGGGAGCGACGCCGATCACGGCCGAATGCCCGGTATCCTCGAAGGACCCCAACCGGGTGGATTGCGCGTTCGTCAACTTCCCCGGGCCGAGCGGGACATGGATCGTGACGTTGACGCATAACTCGTGCGGATTCTTTATGCGCGAACTGTGGATCGGGATGCCGCTGTGCCCGGCGGGGGAGACCCATCACGCGGAGTGGCCGTACAACAACAGGTGCTGCACCGACGGCTGCTGGTGCGAGTACCCCGGATACGGCTGGGGATGCTGGGAATCCTGCGCGCCGCATTGCGCGAGTTGACCGACCATGAAAAAACCGACCGCGAGCACAACGACGGCTGGCTGGCGACGGTCGTATTGCCGGAGTTCATCCCCAATCACTGGTGGGAAAGCCCGCTGCACAACCAGACGGCCTGGCTGCTGAAGGCCGCCCTGTTCCACAATCGGCGGCGCGGGAATTTGGAAAGAGCGGCGGTCGATGCGCTGGTTCATTCGCGGAAGCAAACTTGCCGACAATCGACCACCGCCGATCGCAGAACGGCAGGCGGCTCGGTCGGTTTCGAAAATCGATTTCGCCGCCACCGCGCGCCCGTCTGTGGCGCTCATTCCAGCACTTCCCCCCATCGCCAATCCTTCGAGAGCATGTATTCGATCCATTCCCAAATGGAAACCCCGCCGACCGAGTAGCTGTAATCGCCGACACAATGGGCGTCGCCGTCGACAAGGTAGCGTTGAAAGGCGGCGGGGAAAGCCGAATGGATTTGGCCGGTGGTTTCCAACAGCAGCGCTCGGTAATCCTCGGGCCGCATCGCCCAATTTTCGGTGAACACCGCATCGCCATACGAGGAAAACACGCCCACCGCCAGGCGCCGATCCAGCCCCAGCATCCAGGCGTTCATGAAAGCCAGTTGCTCCGAACACTGCGGACACTCGGCAGGGATCAGCGGCACGATGTTCCAGGTTTGATACGCCGCCCGGTACATCGCCGTGATCGAGGGATTCTGCAAGCCCAAGCCCGATTCGTTGAAAACAAACATGTCGGCTTGGGGAAACTGCAGGCGGACCATCGGCGCGGTTCCCAGCGTGCCGTATCCTCCGGCGCTGCAGCCGGCGACAAGGATCTCCCGGGAATGCGGGAAAAGCTCCCGCATCAGGCGGACGGCGGCCGAGGTGTTTTTCAACCCCCAATGCCAGTGGTCGGCCGCGCCGTCGCCGTCGTAATCTGCGTCGGCGTCGCCGAGGTGGAGGCTGCCATCGCAGTAGGGGACGTAGAGGTAGTTCCAATCCCTCACCGGATTGCTGCGGTCGGCGGTTGCCAGGCCGCGGCTCAGCCGGAGAAAGGAACGCTCGGCGTTCTTGATGCATTCGTCGCGGCCGGGAAAACAGGCGCCGCCGCCTTCCAACCAGATGACCGTATTGGTTTCCTCGCTTCCCTTGCGGGCGGCGATGAAATACTCGCCGCCCAGAAGGCAGCGGCAGTCCGCGGGATCGTAGCGGTAGACATCCCATCCGGATTCGACGGAATGGCTGCGGCGCTCGTCGGATTCAGCCAGATATTTTCCGTACCCGAGTTCGGCGATGCGGGCGAGATACTCCGCGGCACCGGAATCCGGCGACGCGGCCTCCGATGCCTCGGGCGCCGCGCTTTCCCCGAGAGCCGGTCCGGTCGCCGCAGATCGGTACCCGCGTCCGGGAAGCGCGCAGGCAAACAGCAGGACGGCGGCGGCGAGGAGAGTATGGGTTTTTCGCGATGGGATCATCCAGAGACCTCCCGTGGTTCGGCCTTCCCGGATGATATACCCGTTTTCCCTTCCCTGAAATAAAGCTCTCCAAACAGGGGAAGGGCGTTTTTGCTACAATGCGAACGGATCATCCGCCCCGGGAGCTGGAACCATCATGGATGCGATAAAGAAAACCTACCGCGATTCGCTCGCCCTGCTGACGGACTTCTACGAGATCACCATGGCCTACGGCTATTGGAAGGCCGGGATGGCGGACCGCGAGGCGGTGTTCCACGTGTCCTTCCGGCAGAATCCGTTCAACGGCGGATACACGATCGCCTGCGGTCTGGCCCACACGATGGAATACCTGGAAAACTTCGGATTCGACGACTCCGATCTGGACTATCTGGCCGGGATCCCCGACCGGACGGGAAAGCCGCTGCTGGAGAAGGAATTCCTTCGATACCTGGGAAATCTTCGGCTGCGCTGCGACGTCGACGCGGTGCCGGAAGGGACGGTGATGTTCCCGCAGGAGCCGATGCTGCGCATCCGCGGGCCGCTGCTGGAGTGCCAGTTGCTTGAGACGGTGCTCCTCAACATCCTCAATTTCCAATCGCTGATCGCGACCAAGGCGGCGCGGGTATCCTTCGCGGCGGAAGGGGCGCCGGTGCTCGAGTTCGGGCTCCGGCGGGCGCAGGGGTTCGACGGAGGCCTCGCGGCGAGCCGCGCGGCCTACATCGGCGGGTGCAGTGCCACTTCGAACGTGCTGGCCGGGAAACTGTTCGGCATTCCGGTGGCGGGGACTCATTCGCACAGCTGGGTGATGGCCTTTCCGACGGAGCGGGAGGCGTTCGAGGAGTACGCGCGGATCATGCCCGATAATTGCATCTTCCTGGTGGATACCTACCAGACCCTGCAAGGTGTGCGGATCGCGGCCGAGACGGCCAATGGCCTGCGAGCGCGCGGCTCGGAGATGACCGGAATCCGACTGGATTCGGGGGATCTGGCGGCGCTCTCGGTCGAATCGCGGCGGATCCTCGACGAGGCGGGATTCCCTGACGCCAAGATCGTCGCCTCAAACGAAATGGACGAGTACATCATCGAAAGCCTCAAACACCAGGGCGCGAAAATCGACCTGTGGGGCGTGGGGACCAAACTCGTGACCGCCTTCGACCAGCCGGCGCTGGGCGGGGTGTACAAGCTCTCGGCGTTGATGGGCGACGACGGGGAGTGGGAATACAAGATGAAAGTCTCGGATCACGGGGTGAAGACCTCAACACCGGGATTTCTGCAGGTGCGGCGGTTCCGGCGCGGCGGGATGAACATCGCCGACGCGATCCTCGAAGACGGGGCGCGGCCGGCCGGCGATTGCATCATCGTCGACACCTCCGACCCGGCCCACAAGGAGACGGTCGCGGCGGACGCCGAACACGAGGATCTGCTCATCCCGGTGATGCGCGGCGGGAAGACGGTGTACCCGACGCCGCCGCTCGAGGAGATCCGCCGCGCGACGGTGGACAACCTGGCGCACTTTCCGCCGGCGATCAAGCGCTTTATCTACCCGCATTTGTATCCGGTCGGGCTGGAGATCGGCCTGTACCGAAAGAAGATCACCCTGGCGCTCAAGAACGCGAAACGGAAACCGGATGAGGGGGAGCCCTCTCCTCCGTCCTCTCCCGTTTAGCGAAGATCACAGAACGCTAAACGGGGGGGATTCATTCTCCGCCCAAGAAGCAACTCCCGCATGGAGATAAATACCCGGGCTTAAGAGAAAATTCACCTGCGGGGCTGAAATATTCGGCGGCCTGTAAAGGAGGGAAATCATGAAGGCGTTGATATTGGTCGACATTCAAAATGATTTTTGCCCCGGGGGCGCGCTGGCGGTGCCGGAGGGAGACGCGGTGATCCCGATCGCCAATCGGCTGCAGAAGGAATTCGACCTGGTCGTGGCGACCCAGGACTGGCACCCGCGCGGGCACGCGAGCTTTGCCAGCACGCACGGAAAGCCGGTCTACGAGGTGATCGAGATCCGCGGTGCGCCGCAGACGCTGTGGCCGGACCACTGCGTGCAGGGCACGGCGGGTGCGGAACTGGCTCCCGGGTTGGAGCGGACCCGCATCGCGCGGGTGTTTCAAAAGGGGACCGATCCGGAAATCGACAGCTATAGCGGGTTTCTGGACGCGGACCACAAGCATTCCACCGGGCTGGCGGACTACCTGCGTGAGAAGGGCGTCGAGGAAATCTACATCGCCGGGCTGGCCACTGACTACTGCGTGAAATCCACCGCGCTCGACGCCGTCCAGCTTGGCTTCCGCACGCGGGTGATCGAAGACGCGTGCCGAGGGGTGAACATCCAACCGGATGATTCTCTGAAAGCGCTGGAGGAGATGCAAGCGGCGGGGGTGATAGTCGTGGCCGGCCGCGCAATCCTCCTCCTTGGCAAGTCCGCAAAGGCCCGGCAGGCGACACGGCGCCGCGGGCGGAAGAAACCGCCGAGTCCCGGAAAGAATCGAAAGCGGTAGCGTCGGGGCGGGATGCGGACCGCAGGGAACGACCGCCGCGCTCCGCGAACTTATTTCGGAACGGTTTAACCTTCCATTTGGACTACTTGGCGGAGCCGCAAAGCATTTGCGGCTTGCGGAAAGGATGGAACGAATGTTGCTGCTCGCCAATTACGAAGGGCGGTCCGGCGTTCCCAAGGCCGTCGAGATGCTCAAGGCCAAATCTTCCGGCTTGCGGGCGATCGTCGAGGGAATCAAACTGGTTGAAGCTGATCCGGAAATCCACACCGTCGGCCTCGCCTCGCGGCCGAATCTGCTGGGCGAGTTGGAGTTGGATGCGGCCGTCATGGACGGGGATACGCGCCGCAGCGGGGCGGTGGGCGCCCTGCGCGGATACAAGCACCCCGTCGAGGTGGCCTATGAGGTCATGCGGCGGCTGGACCATGAGATTCTGGTCGGGAAGGGCGCAGAAAGGTTCGCCAGGGAGATCGGGGCGGAAAGCTCCGTCAACGAAACGGATTATTCGGCGGAATCGTGGAGGAGCCGATTGAAGGATATCCTGACGGAGGAGCAGCGAAAGCGGTTTCCGGAGATCAATCTACTCGAGGTCGCATCGGTCGGCAGGGACCCGGGGAGCTTATTCGACACCACGGTGTATTTGTGCATCGACCATGCGGGGAGGATCTGCTCCGCGGCCAGCACGGCCGGTTGGCCGTGGAAATATCCCGGCCGGCTGGGCGACAGCCCGATCATCGGCGCGGGAAGTTATACGGACAGCCGCTACGGCGCATGCGCCTGCACCGGGGCGGGGGAGATGACCATCCGCGCGGGGACGGCGCGGGCTGTCGTCCTCTATCTAGAGCTGGGCTATTCCCTGCGGGATGCGGTCCAAAAAGCCGCGGAAGACCTCTCCGGATTGAAAACCGGCTTTTGCGAAGTTGTAGCGATTCACGCGATCAATTCTAAGGGCGAGCACCGGGTTTTAACGGTGAACGCCGAACAGCCGACGAAATACCTTGTTTGGAACGACGGCATGTCCGCCCCCGTCGTCCGGGAGGCGAAAGCGTTCCAAGCGGATTAACCACGGCCCAGCGGACGCGCATCGGTTAAAATAAGCAGGGAGGCGTGCGCCCGACGGCTTGGCCGATTAATCCTATTTCACGCCGGGAAAGGTGAACCCGTCATGAGACAATCCGCCCCCCCTCCCGACAAATTGGTGTGGGTCCACGATCCGGCCCGCAACAAGGGAACCGCCTTCACCGAGACGGAACGCGATGCGCTCGGATTGCGCGGCCTGTTGCCGCCCCGAGTAACCACGCTGCAGCAACAGACCCTGCGCGTACTGGAAAACCTGCTTCGCAAACCCAACGACCTGGAAAAATACATCTTTCTGATGGGGTTGCTCGACCGCAACGAGACGCTGTTCTACCGCGTCCTGGTCGATCATCTGGCGGAATTGCTTCCGATCGTCTACACGCCCACCGTCGGCCAAGCCTGCCAGGAATACGGGCACATCTTCCGCCGGCCGCGGGGGATGTTCCTCTCGTATGCCGACCGCGGCCGACAGGCGCAGCTGCTTAGCCACTGGCCGACCGACGGGGTACGGGTGATCGTGGTCACCGACGGCGAGCGCATCCTGGGGCTGGGCGATCTGGGGGCGAACGGCATGGGCATCCCGATCGGCAAGCTGGCGCTCTACACCGCCCTGGCGGGAATTCCTCCGTCGCAGTGCCTGCCGGTAACGCTCGACGTGGGCACCGAGAACGAAACCCTTTTGCGGGACCCTCTTTATATCGGCCTCCCACAGCGCAGGATCCGCGGCGCCGCCTACGATGAATTCTTCGAGGAGTTCATCGCCGCGGCGGTGGAGCGCTTTCCGGGGGTGCTGGTGCAGATGGAGGATTTCGGGAACCTGAACGCCTTCCGCCTGCTGCGCGCCTACCGCGGCCGGCTGTGCCTGTTCAACGACGACATCCAGGGAACGGGGGCGGTGGCGTTGGCGGGGCTGTGCGCGGCGTTGAGGATCACCGGCGGCAGGCTGGCCGACCAAACGATCGTCTTCCTCGGCGCGGGGGAAGCCGGCATCGGCATCGGCGACATGACGGCCGCCGCCCTGGCGGAGGAGGGGCTTTCCTTGGAGGAAGCGCGGCGGCGCTGCTGGTTCGTGGATTCCAAGGGCCTGGTCGTGCGCGGCCGGACCGACCTTAACGAAGACAAGCGGCGCTACGCGCACGACCATCCGTTTCTCCCGGACCTGCTCTCGGCCGTCGAAGCGCTGCGCCCGACCGCGATCGTGGGGGCCGCCGGCAAGCGCGGGATGTTCCCGCGGCCGGTGCTCGAGGCGATGGCCCGCAACCACGAGCGGCCAATCGTGTTCGCGCTTTCCAATCCCACCTCGAAGCAGGAATGCACCGCCGAGGAAGCTTACGCCGCGACGGAGGGGCGGGCGATCTTCGCCTCCGGAAGCCCGTCCGCGCCGCAAACCGTCGGAGGTAAAGAAATCGTCCCGGGCCAGGGCAACAACGCCTACATCTTTCCGGGGGTCGGCCTGGCCATCGTCGCTTGCGGGATCACCCGGGTCACCGACGAGATGTTCCTCGCGGCCGCCAAGGCGCTGGCGCGCGAGGTCTCGGAAAGCGACCTGGCGCAGGGAAGCGTGTATCCGCGCCTGGAACGGATCCGCGCGGTGGCGGCGGAAATCGCAACCGCGGCGGCCGAAACCGCCTACCGGCAGGGCTTGGCCGCCGTTCCGCGGCCGGCGGACCTTCCCGCGCATATCCGCTCTCAGATGTACGATCCGATCTACCCAAGCTACGGATAGGCCCCGGCGCCGATACATCCTGCCGGCAGCCGGACTAGGATAATTATTTCTAAAATGAAGATCTCGTATTCGATTAAAATTTTTCGACCCCCGGAGGTTGTGTTTTCCTGGATCGAGAATCCTGAAAGGGCCATGCAATGGCAAAAGAATGTGCAGGGCGGGGAGATCTTTGCCGAGACGGCGGAGCGGATCGGAACCACTTTCGCCGAAATCCTCGAAGAAGACGGCCAACGGCTGGAAATGCGCGGGACGATCACCCGGTTCGAATGGAATCGGGAAATCGGATTTCACTTGGTGAGCAAAATCCACGAGTTAGACGTTCTGTTTTCTCTGGATGAGCAAAACGGAAACACGCTTTATTCCGTGGACGCGGACATCCGCTGGAAATTCCCCATGAATATCCTCGGTTTTTTTCTGCAAAAATCGATGGCGGAAGACCTTACCCGGCAATTCGAATTGGAAGCCCGCGAACTTAAGAGGATTTGCGAGACGAGCTGATGCTCGAGCCGTCCCGCGGACGGGGGCGCACAGGATATGCGTTTGCAAGCGCCGGAGACGGTTGACGGCTTTATGAAGAAAGACCCGGCGGGAAAGACGGACGAATTCGGTATAATCCTTTTGCGGTGCGATCGCGCCGCGGCTTTTCGAACCCGAAGGGCTTTTCTTTTGGGAGGCGGCTGTGTCTCTTCTTGAAACCGTTGCGATGATTGCGGTGATTCTCGGCGTGATCCTCTTTTTCGTTTCCTTCAGCAACGTGGAGATGATCACCGGATTATGGGTGGCGGGCGACATCGATCGGGATGAGGAATTCATCAAGGCCGGACAGTTTCGCAAACGGATTTATTGGATCCTCCGGATTTTGGCGGTCGTCATCTTTGCGGTGGGCGTTCTCCTGATGCAGGTGGATTGACGGTCGGAGGGCCGCGGGCGCAAAGGGGGAGGAAGCCCGGCGAACAAACGCAGAGTCCCGAAGGGAAAAAGTTCCTGCACGGCGCCGGTCGCGGGGTTTTCCTTTGTGCACGGCCCGATGCGCAGCTCCGGAATACATCCTGCCGGCTGCGTTCCGGTTGGGGCTGGCGGTTCCGATATGACCAGAGGCGGTGGTTGAATCCGAGGCAGCCCAGCGGGGACCAAGGAGGCCGTCTTCCTCATCCGATAGCCGTTTGGTAAAGCGGTTGAGCTGTTTTTCCCTGACCGCCTTACATGCCCGGGATTCCGCCGAAAGGAGCCTTTTGGTCCTGCGAACCCTCCGGTCGGCATGTATAGCGGGTCGGGGAGTATGAATTTCGCGCAAAGCACTCCCGAGGTCGGCGTACCGGTGTATTTTTTGGAGAGCCGATACGATTACAACGCTCCCTCCGAACTGGTGCGGGCTTACTATGAAGCCCTGCGGGCGCCGCAGGGGAAAAGGCTGATCTGGTTCGATGATTCCGCGCATGATCTCTTCTTCGACCAGCCGCGGAAGCTGGCGGAGGAATTGATCCGTATCGCGGAAGGGTGACGGTCCGGCGGGCGCCTTCGGGCGTCCGCGCGAAGCGGGTTCACCGCGGGGGGGATTACTTCACCGGCTTGAAGTTGACGAGGACGATCCCAATCAGGCAGACCGCGATTCCCAGCAGGTTGATCCAAGAAACCTTCTCGCGCAGGAGGATCAATCCCACCGGCAGCAGCAGCATCCCGACCAGTACGTTGGCCACCAATCCCGCCAGGCTGATCGGCCATCCGGCGCGGTACGCGGCCAGGAACCCCAGCTCCAAACCCACCACCGCAAGCCCAAGCCCGATGCTCGCCCAGTTGATTTTCGTGAGGGAGGCGCTCCAGCCTTCCGCGGAGGGGAAGAACGGAAGCAGGACCAGGCACGCGAGCAGCGCGATCCCGTACGTTACGACCAGGGCAAGCAGGGGATTGGCGTCCGCCGGGGTGGCCTTCTGGAACAGGTGATAGGCGACGTTCGAAACCACCACTAGGGCGATCGCCCCATAGAAGAGAAAGGTCATGCTTTTCCGCGACATGGTTCGGGATAAGCGTCCGCCGCGCAATCAGGCCGGCGCTTCATTATACGATACGTCGTTCCGCGGCGGGCTTGCCAAAGGGGAGGTTATGACCGACACTGTATGCGCCGCCGTGTCGATCCGGCCGCGGATTCGTGCAAAGTGGAAGAATGGCGGAGGCGCCGGCGGAAAGGAAAATTCAAGCAAGGTGGCGCATGGCCCTGAAACAGGCGATCCTCGATCGGGTACGGGTGATGAACAAGCGTTACACCAACAAGCTGATGATCCGAATCGCCGGGAAATCCTTCGGACACTTCGCGATCCTCACCCACAAAGGCCGGAAAACGGGAAAACGGCACCGCATTCCGATCATCGCCGAACCGGCGGAAGGCGGCTTTGTCTTCGCACTCACCTACGGGCGGAAGGTGGATTGGGCGGCCAACGTGCTGGCCAGGGGCGGATGTTCTCTGGTTTGGAAGAACCGGGAATATGCACTCGCGGATCCGAAATTCATCGGCCCGCAGACCGCGTTGAAGGCGTTTCCACCGGCGCTGCGCACAGCGTTGCGGTTCGCAAGAATCCGGGATTTTCTCAGGCTTTCAATCCGCGCTTGATCCACGGTGGGCGCATTCACTCCCTGCCGGGGCGGCCTTCGGCGCGGAGGCGGAGCGGCGGGATTGCACGGTATGGGACGCCGCTCCTGGAAGGAAGTTGCCACTTTGGGAAATTGGAATAACCTCTTCCGGATGACGAGTGCGGCGTGCGGGGCTGCGCCTCCGCCTGGATCCGGCGCTCAAAGGCGATGATGGAAAATTTTTTTTCGATTCGCGATATGCAAGCGGCGGACTATCCGACGATCCTCGAATTAAACTCCGATTCCGTTCGGTTTTTAAGTCCGTTGACGCCGGAGCGGCTGTCGCAGTTGCACGGAAAAGCGGCGTACGCAAAGGTGATGGAGGGGGACGGACGGATTGCGGCTTTCCTGCTGGGCTTCCGCGAGGGCGCCGAATACGACAGCCCGAACTATTTGTGGTTTTCCGCAAGGTATTCCGGCTTTCTTTATATCGACCGGATCGTAGTGCGGATAAGCCGCCGCGGAGAAGGGATGGCGGAAAAGTTCTACGAAGACCTGTTCTCCTTTGCCGAAGACGGCGGCGTGGAGGTGATCGTCTGCGAGGTGGATTCGCGTCCTCCGAATCCGGTGTCTCTCCGATTCCACCGCAACCGCGGCTTTGTAGAAGTGGGGACTCTTGAACCGTACGGCGGCGGCAAGCAGGTGACTCTGTTCGAAAAGCGTCTGGTGCGAAGGGAGCGCCCGACGCCGGCGAGGGCTTCCATGAATAAACGCGGCTGGTTTACCAAACTTCTGGCGCTTGTCGGGACGATTCTTGTGTGGCTTCCCCTATTGTTGCCGATCCTGTTCACCGGGATACGGTTGATCCGGGGAGGATCGTTCATGTTGGATTTCCTCATGCCGGCTGAATTTTTCCCGCTCGTGCTGGTCGGCGGATTGCTCCTATGCTGGGCGGGATGGCGGGCTCGTCTGCGACGCCGCTTTCTCGGCGGGTCACTCGCGCTGGGGGCGGTTTTGCTTCTGGGGAGTCAGGGCTTGGCGGTCGCCACCGGGCTGGCGTCGGGAAAGGCCGAACCGGAAGGATGGCGCCTGGCGGTTGTGATCGCGCCCCTGATCGGGTACATCCTGGCTGTCCTTGCCCTGGGCGGCGCCGGGATGATGCTGGTGCGGGATCTGCACGCCCGGCTGCGGCCGCCGCAACTTGGGTGAACCTGCCTGGCCGCCGGATTACCGGGGCCGAATGCAGAGGGCGCTTGCAGCCGGCCCGACGGGTTGGGAGCCCGCAGATAACTCATGGGGTGTCAGTCCCCCCCCATTTTCCTTGGGGAGATTTTCGGCGCGGAAGGATCGCCCGGTATGGCTGAGCTTTCTGCTGACCTGGCCGAATCCTTGTTGGTTGTAAGGTGAAGGTCGGGAACAGCGTCGGCGGCGTGTTTTTTGCGGGCAACGGAGCGCGACCAATTCCGCTGAAGGACGGAAGCGGATGAACCGCTTGGGAATGCCGAAGACGCTTCCTGTTAAGCGGTTTCGTCCCAACGCGATTCCGCGTTTGAACCGCGGCGATCATGGGGAGGAAATGTTTTCGCGCGTCCCCGGCTTCCCCTTTCCTCGGCCGTTTCACTCGCGCATCGATGGAACGGAGAATCGGCTCTTGGCCCGGAAGCCGTTTTGCTCCATTTTGGTAGAATCCGTTTCGGCAATCCCTTGCGAGGGAAAGGACATACGTATGGGTGCCATAAACGCGTCATCGGACGCGAGCGACGGGCCCGTCTCCCGGCCGGATCCGCGGCGGTATGCGGATCTCTTCCTGGCCAGCCTGCTCGGACTGTATTTTGAGATGCTCGTCGTACGCTGGCTGGCAGCCGAAATCCGCCTTTTCTCCTACTTCAAGAACGTCGCCCTGATCGCCGCGTTTCTCGGTCTGGCCCTGGGGTACGCGCTGGCCAAGCGAACCCGCAACTACCTGGCGTATTTCGGCCCCCTGCTTCTGCTGTACGTCCCCGTGGTGCTCGCCGTCAGTCATCTGACGGGCTTCCGCTCCATCGTTGTTCCGGACAGTTCGGAGTTTTTTTGGCGGGCGGCGGCTCTGCCTTCGTGGATTTCCACTGTCGTGTTTGCGTTGATCCTGGGATATTTCTCGGTCCTGACCCTGTTGCTCTTCATCCCGATGGGTCAGCTCGCCGGCCGATTGATGATCGGTTTTCCTCCCCTGACCGCCTACCTGGTTAACATCCTCGGCAGTTTGGCCGGAATTGTCCTGTTCACGGCGGTATCGTATGGAGCGTCTTCGCCGTGGATCTGGTTTGCGGCGGCTCTTCCCCCCGTGCTGTGGCTTGTCCGGTCTTCCGTACGGCTTGCCGCCTCCGCCGCGGCGCCTTTCCTGCTCGTCATCGTCGCCTTGGCGGCCTGCGCCCGGTCGTCCGTTTGGTCGCCGTACTACAAAATCGACGTCGTTCCGTTTTCGGTGGACGGAAGACAGGTGGACGATCCGGAACGGTTCGGATACGATCTGTACGTTAATCAGATCGGCCACATGTTTGCGTTGAATTTATCGCCCGAATTCATCGCTTCCCAGCCCGCGTACGCGTCCCTGCTCGAGAAGTACCGGCTGCTGTATGAGCTGCCCTACCAGCCGGGCGATCCGCAAAGCGTGTTGGTCATCGGTTCGGGGATGGGGAACGACGTGGCCGCCGCCCTGCGCTGCGGCGCGGCGAGCGTCGAGGCGGTGGAGATCGATCCGGCGATTTACCGCCTCGGCCGCGAGAAGCATCCCGAACGGCCGTACGACTCCGGCGCGGTGCGCGTGCACCTTGACGACGCCCGCTCGTTCTTGGAGCGCACGGACGGGCGGTACGATTTAATCGTCTTCGGCATCGTCGATTCCCAAACATTGCTTTCGGGCATGGGAAGCATCCGGCTGGACAACTTCCTCTATACGGTGGAAAGCATCCGATCTGCCAGCCGGCATCTCGCGCCGGACGGTTTGCTGGCGGTCACCTTCGACGTGGAGCGGGAGTGGATCCGCGAGCGCCTCGCCAATTCGTTGGCGGCGGTGTTCGGCGAACCGCCCCTGATGATTTCGATCGCCGATACCGCATGGATCCTCTTCCTGGCCGGCCCCGGCCTTGCCTCGGCCGACACGGCCTCGCTGTGCGCGGACAGCGCCTGCACGATGCAGATCGCTCCAAGCGGCGGAACCGTGGAGCCGGCGAACGACGATTGGCCTTACCTCTATCTTCAAAGCCGTGGGATCCCCACCCCCTACCTTCTCGCCATGGCCATGATCATTCTGTTGGCCGTCCTGGGCGCGCGCAAGGTTTACCCGACCGTCCGCACGATCAACCTCGTCTTCCTTCTGCTCGGAGCCGCCTTTATGCTGGTCGAGGTGCGGATCATCACCGAGTTGGCTTTGCTGTTCGGCTCGACCTGGATCGTCAACGCGATCGCCGTTTCGGCGGTCCTGCTGATGGTCCTGCTGGCCAACCGATTGGTGGCCGCGTTCCCCCGGCTGACGGCGGACATCCTGCTTGCCGGCGCCTTGGTCGGGACGGCCGCCCAGTTGATCGTCCCGCTGAGCGCCTTCCTGGCCTGCCCGTTCGGGATAAAACTTGCGGCGGCCGTCCTGTTGACCGGATTGCCGGTCTTCTTCGCGAGCGCGGCGTTCTCGCTCCTCCTCCGCGACGCCCCGGATATCACCGTCGCTTTCAGTTCGAACCTGCTCGGATCCGCTGTTGGGTCGGTGCTCGAATACGGCTCGATGGCGTTCGGCATGCGCAGCTTGTATGTTCCGGTGGCGCTTTTGTTTGCCTTGTCTTGGATCCTGCATCGGCGGTCGGCCGGAAAGACGCTCGCCCGGGCAGGGTAGGGCCGCCGGACGGGAGATGCCCGGCTGTCCTTTCCCGACCCAACCGCAGGAGCGGAGGTTTCTTTCGGCCCGCCAAAGTATTGGGCCGTTGCAGGCGCAGAGGGGAACCGACGGCGTGTAAAGCGTTCTCCGACGGGTGCGCCGAGATTCAACCCGGCAATGCGATGCCTCGGATTCTCCTCGGGCGCTCGGGATGGATCCCGAATCGAGCGGAGGGCCGGGCGGCGAAAAGATTGACGCAGGTGATCGCCTCATCGATCCCGAGATGTATCCGTGCGCATACGGCGCCGGGAGGGGAGATTGTGTTTGCCGTCCCAAGAGCCTCTGGCGGTTCCGGGCAGTCCGCGGAAGATCCTCCGCCCTTGCCGCGGCCGATCCGGGCGCGGCATCTGCCGACGGTCCTCGCATTGTTGGTGATGGGTTGTTCGCTGTTTTCGGGATCTCCGCTTCAGCCGTTCCCCGCCGGATACATAGATTCGGCGTTCGCCGTTCCGGACGGATCGGCGCTTTACTTCCTGCACAGCGTTGTTTCCACGCTGCAGATCTTGGAGCAGGATCTGAACGCCAAACCCGTCACTCCGCATCTGACCGGACACCGGGCGCAAGAAGGCGAATATTGGTGGAACACCGATTTGTACGTCAGCCTGCGGAACCCCGAAGGAACCTGGGGAGAGCCGCGCAACCTTGGACCGGAAATTAATACGGAACATATGGAGAGCAGTCCGTGGATCAACGACCGCCGGACCCTTCTGATCTTCACCCGGGAATCGGTGGCGGATCCGTCGTTTTCGGGAAGCTTCATCTCCAGCCGGAATTCTCCGGAAGACCCGTGGGGGATGCCGGAGCGGCTCCCCGGATCATTGGGGGACTATGCCGGCACCGGGTTCATGGATTTCCATCTTGTGCCGAGCGGCAACCTGTATTTCTGGAGCGAATTCCTGGACGGAAACGGGACCTTGTACTGGGCGGAAAGCACCGGCCCGCGCCGGTGGGCCGAGCCGGAGCGGATGCCGGGGATTTTTCAAAGCGACCTCCACGAAACCCAGCCCTGGATAAACGATCGGGAAACCCTTTTCTGCTTCAACCGCCGCGGCGACGACGCCAACACACAGCTGCTGTGCGCATCGAGGAAGGATCCGGCGGCGGAATGGGAGCCGCCGGACGCCGTTCCGATCGAAGGCATCGCCGATGAGAACGGGTATTCCGTCTGGGGGGAGCCGAGCTTTTTGGACGATGGAATGTTGTTCCTCGTGCGGTTCAATACCGGGTATCCGAAATGGAAATCGGAGATCCTCTGGGCGGAGAAGACCGGGAACGGCGGATACGGGACGCCGCGCGAAATCGTGTTCGTATACTAGCCCGGCCTTGTTTTCAAGCCCCCCCTCGGGGTATTCAGGCCTGCATTGCTGTCCTTTCCTTGCCGCGCCGCGGCGCCCGCACGGGCTGTTGCGGGGCGAAAGACGCGCCGATCAGAAATCCATCCCGGCCCCAGCCCCGACTGCCGTCCGCGGGCGCTCGGCATCCCGAGGGATGCCCTATCCGCCGAACGGCCGCGCCCCCGGCCGTCCGCCGGGTTGTCTGATCCGTCCGACCGCGCAGACGGCCGCTCCGCGGCCGGCGGATGAATTTTCACGGATGCCGAGGCTGGTTGGGTTACAATTCCTATATGCCGCCCGTCCGCCTTATCCACTTCGCCGATCTGCACGTGGGGATGGAAAATTACGGAAAATTAGACCCCGCCACCGGCACCTCCTCGCGGGTGCGGGATTTCCTCGACCGGCTGGACGAAGTCATCGACTACGCGCTTTCGCACAAGGCCGACCTGGCGGTTTTCGCCGGGGACGCATTCAAAACCCGCGACCCGTCCCCCACCCAGCAGCGCGAATTCGCCCGCCGGATAAAGCGGCTGTCTGAAAAAATTCCGACGCTGCTGTTGGTGGGCAACCACGACCTGCCCGGGACGGCTTCCAAAGCCACCAGCCTCGATATTTACCAAGTGCTGGACATCCCCAACGTGATCGTCGGCAACAAACCCGAGGCGCGTCTGGTCCAGACGGGCGCCGGTCCGGTCTTCCTGGCCTGGATGCCTTACCCTTCCCGCAACCGCCTGCTCCTCGACGATGACTACAAGGGCAAATCCTTGCCGGAACTCGAACAAGCGCTGCGCGACGCCGTGGCGCACTATCTCCGGGAGTTCGCGGAGCAGGCCGGCGGACAGGCCGCGCCGCGGGTGCTGGCTGGGCATTTCACCGTTTCCGGATCGGTGTTCGGATCCGAGCGGACGGTGATGCTCGGCGGGGACGTGGCGGTGCTGCAGAGCGCCGTGGCGGACGGCGCCTGGGATTACGTCGCGCTCGGGCACATCCACAAGCATCAAAACCTCACCCGCGGGATCGCGGGCGCCCCTCCGGTGGTTTACGCCGGTTCGCTCGAGCGGATCGATTTCGGGGAGGAAAACGAGCCGAAGGGGTTCTGCTTCGCGGAGATCGAGCGCGGGAAAGCCGCGGTGGAGTTCATCCCCGTCCGCGCGCGTCCGTTTCAAACCATCCGGGTCGAAATCCGCGCCGGGGAGCAGCCCACCCCGGCGGTGCTGGAGGCGGTCCGGCTTCACAAGCCGGGCATGGAGCAGGCGGTCGTGCGCGTAATCGTGTCGATGCCGGCCGACCAGGCCGGACTGCTCGACGAGCGCGCGGTGCAGAAGGCGGCCGAGGAGGCTTCGCACCTCAGCATCCAACAGGAGGTGCGCGAAACCGCCCGCGCCCGCCTGGGCGCCGAGAGCGCCGAATCGCTTTCGCCGCTCGAGCTGCTGAAGCGCTACTTCGAAACCAAGAACGTCGACGAGGAGCGCAAACGCGAGCTCCTGCAGGCGGCCGAGGAATTGATGCGGGAGGAAGCCGACGATGGGCCATAGGCCGTGGACCGCCGCAGACCCGGCGATGGCCCACTGCAGCCCCGACGATGGACCATGGACCATGGTCGAGGATTGGTCATTGATGGCTCTGATCCGAAACCATCATGACCTTGTTTCGATGAAGCGCATGATCCGAGAACCGGCAAGCAATGCCCAACCAACGGCTGTCGTCTATGGTCCATGGTCTATGGTCTCGTTTCAAACGGGAACCTGCGATCGATTCACATGATTCCGGTCAAGCTCGAACTCCACAACTTTCTGGCCTATCGCGATCCCGATCCGCTCAACCTGGAGGGAATCCATGTCGCCTGCATCTCGGGGGAGAACGGGGCGGGGAAATCCTCGCTGCTGGATGCGATCACTTGGGCGCTGTGGGGCAAAGCCCGTTCGGCTTCGGCCGACGATCTGATCCATCAAAACCTGCGCGAAACGCGGGTGGCGCTGGAATTCGAAATGGCCGGCGCGCGCCACCTGGTGATCCGCCAGCGCAGCATCGAAAAGAAGACCGCGCAGTCGCTGCTCGAATTCCAGGTCTGGGATCCGGAAACGAACGCTTGGCGGGGGCTGTCCGAGCCCACGATGCGCGCAACGCAGGATCGCATCGACCGCCTCCTGCGGCTGGATTACGACACCTTTCTGAATTCCGCACTGCTTTCCCAGGGCCGGGCCGACGAATTCACCGCCAAGCCGCCGTTCCAACGGGTCCAGATCCTTGCCGCGATCCTCGGATTGGACGTTTGGGAGCGGTATGAGGATCGAGTCAAGGAGAAAATCCGCCGGAGCCGCGAGCAGATCGACCGGATCGAATCCCGTCGGGCCGAGATGGAGCGGGAGCTTGCCCGCCGGGAGGAATACGAACTCCAATTATCAGAAGCCGGGAAGAAGGCCGAAGCCGAGGGGAAGAGCCTGGCCGAGCTGGAGCGGGCTTGGTCTGCGGTCGAACAGCGGCGCGCCGCGCGCGCAGACCTCGAGCGCCTGGCGGAGGAAACCGCGAAACGCCGCCTGGCGGCCGAGCGCGAATTGGCGGAAGCGCGCGCGGATCTGGAGTCGCTCGCGCGGGGCGCCGACGCCGCGGCGCTCGAGCGGCGGACCGCGGAAATCCGCGCCGAACGGGAAGCCCTTGCCCTCCGGCAGTCGGAACGGGAAAAAATCCAAACCCAGATCCGCGAACTCAGCGGCCTGATGGGGACCGTGCGCGGCGAAAACGACGCCCTGGCCCCGCAGACCGAACCCCTGAAGAAGCGCCTGGAGGCGCTGGAAACCGCCACCGCACCCGAATGCCCGACCTGCGGCCAACCGCTCACCCCCGCCCACCGCAAACGCGTGATCGAGGAGCTGTTGCGGGAGATCGAATCCCGCCGGGGGAAATACAAATCCAACGCGGCGCGGCTGAAGGACCTTGCCGCCGAATTGGACGCCCTGCAAAAGGATTCCGCGGCGCTGCAAACCGCACTGTTGAATTTGCCTGCGCTGGAGCGCCGGTTGGCGGAAGCGGAAGCCGCCTGGAAGGCGGCCAAGGATTCCCAGGCACGGCTCCCCGCCGCCCAGGAGCGGGTCGCGCGATGGCGCAAAACACACTTGGAGGAAGATGCTTCGCTAAACCAACTGCGGAAACAGCTGGGCGGCGCCGGAGAGGGCCTCACCGAAACCGAAGCCCTGCGCGGCCGGCTCGGGCAAGCCCGCTTGGCCAAACGGCTTGCCGACGAACGCGTGGGCGGGGCGCGCCAGACCCTGGCCGCGTTGGAAGAGATCGCCCGCCGGCGGGAGGCTGAAGGCATGGAGTTGGAAGGCCTCCGCCGGGCGCTTTCGATCCAAGAGGAACTGCGCGACGCGTTCGGCAAACGCGGGGTGCCGACGATGGTCATCGAGACGGTCGTCCCCGAACTCGAACTGGAGGCCAACCGCCTGCTGGCGGAAATGAGCAACGGACAGATGCGGCTGCGGATGGAAACCCGGCGCGAGACCAAAGCCGGCGATGCGCGCGACACGCTGGAATTGCAGATCTCGGACGAGCTCGGCACCCGCGCCTACGAGATGTATTCCGGCGGCGAGGCGTTCCGGATCAACTTCGCGGTCCGGATCGCCCTCTCCAAGCTGCTGGCTCGGCGCGCCGGCGCACAGCTGCGGGCCCTCTTCATCGACGAGGGCTTCGGTACGCAGGATGCCGCCGGCCGCGAACGCTTGGTGGCCGCGATCCAATCCGTTCAGAACGATTTCGACCGCATCCTCGTTATCACCCATCTCGACGAACTGCGTGATTCGTTCCCCGCCCGGATCGAGGTCACCAAGACCCCCTCCGGTTCGAACGTGCGGGTGGCGTAGAAACCGCCGTTGCCGGACGGAGGATACTCCGCTTGCGCGGATGCAGGCTCCGGGGCGCGGGGATCGCCTTCTCCGTTCCCGTATACAATCGGAAACGGTAGCGGGAATCCCTTTTTCCCCTTCGCGGCGGGGCGGATTCAAAAAACCCGGTTAAAATCACCAGCCTTCGATCCAAAAAAAGGAGGAAAGCCGCATGAAGCAGGCCGAACTGCGCAAACAGCTTCTCCCCTTCCCGTTCGCTTTGTTCCTCGCCGCACTCGCCTGCGGCCCCCAGGCCTCGCTAACGCCGGGCGAACTCGCCCGAACGACGACTCCCCATTCGGCGGAGGAAACGCCGATCGCAACGTCTCCCGCGGCGACGGCGACCTTCACCCCGCTCACCCCGACCGTTACGGCGACGGCCGTCCCGCCGACGGAAACCCCGACCCTCACTTCCAGCCCGACCCTCTCCCCCTGGTTGTTCGTCTACGGAACGTGGTCCGGATGCACCGATGACCCGCAGCCGAACGTCCCGTACCAGGCTCACCCCTGTGACGACGCCTGGGGGGATTTCGTCACGCTGTACCTGAAGCCGCATTGCGTGATTGGAGAGCATTGCGGCAACTTCGTCAAGGGCACGTTCGCCAGCGAGTTCATCCTTCTCAAGCTGACTCTGATCGGCATCCAGGGGTCGGTGGTGTGGATGCATGGGGAAGCCCCCGGGATGTATTCGTGGGCCACGACAGATGTGACGATCGAGCGGGCGGGGAACGACATCCGCATTGAGGAACAGGGGGGGCAAGAATACATTTTTAACCTCCCGCCCGGTTGCGACCCGATCATCAACTCGGAAACCAGCATCGGCTGTTACGAGCACATCCCGTGAATTCCTGATCCGGCGGATAGCGCCGTCCGACTTCCCGCCGATTCCCGTCACGATCCGCACGGCCCAATCCGGATCGGTGATCCGCGCCGGACTCGGGCGGGTAGGTGCCCGGCGGCGGCCGACGAAATGGCACGATGCCTGCTTCCTCGGGAAAACTGATCGCCTGGTCGCGCCGCCTTGACCGCGCTCTCCCCTGGCGGTGGGCGCGTGATCCGTACCGCATCTGGGTCAGCGAAATCATGCTGCAACAGACGCGGACCGAGACGGCCGCCCCGTTTTTCCGGCGCTTTGTGCGGACGTTCCCGACTGTCAAGGCTCTTGCGCAAAGCAACCCTCGAGAGGTGTTGAAAGCCTGGGAGGGGCTCGGGTATTACGCGCGCGCGAGGAATCTGCACCGGGCGGCGGTGTTGATTCTCAAGACTCGGGGAGGGCGCTTTCCCCGGACGGCGGCCGAGTGGGAAACGCTTCCGGGCGTCGGCCGCTATACCGCCGCGGCTATCGCCTCGCTTGCCCGCGATGAACCCGCCGCCGCGCTGGACTCCAACGCGCAACGGATCCTGGCCCGCCTGTTCGCCTATCGCCGCCGGCTCGGTGAAGGGCGCTCGCAAAAGGATTTGGCGGCGCTGTATGCGCACGCGCGGGGTTCGGCCGCGCCGGCCGCGTTCTTTCAAGCGCTGATGGATCTCGGCCAGCTTGTCTGCTTGCCGCGAAAACCGCTCTGCGCGAAGTGTCCCGTATCTTCCCATTGCAAAGCCCGCCAACAGGGGATCGAAAACCGCCTGCCGGTCCGGGCCGGCTCCCGCCCCATCCCGCACGTCGACGTCGCCGCGGCGATTATCCGCCGCGCGGGGAGAATCTTGATTGCGCAACGACCCGAGGACAAGCTTCTGGGCGGGATGTGGGAATTCCCGGGCGGAAAGGCGGAACGGAACGAATCCCTGCCGGATTGCCTGCGGCGCGAATTAAAAGAAGAGTTGGGAATCTCCGTGCGCGTGCGGGAGAAGCTGCTCGCGGTGAAGCACGCCTTCAGCCACTTCCGCATCACCTTGCACGTGTTCCGCTGCGACGCGCCGCGCGGCAGGCCGCGGCCGATCAGCGCGGCGCAGGTGCGCTGGGTTCGGATCCGGGATCTCGGCGGATATCCGATGGGGCGGGCGGACAGGATCGTGGCCCGGAGGCTTTCGGCGCGTCGGATGCCCGCCGCGGGTGACCCGGGCATGACCTATAGCCGGATTGTCGGCGAAGCCGAGTAGCAGGTCCGCGCAAGTCCGCCGCTCAGCACCCTGCTGGAGAACAAGCGTGATTAATGTAATAGCCGCCGGAGGAGGTGCCAAACTGAACCTGACGGGGCCTGCGGGTTGGGATGTGGATCGTTGGCCGCCCCGAAAAAACCCTCCGCGCGGCGTTGGAGGGTTTTTTGAGGAATCCGCCGGCGGCTTCCGCGTGCTTCAGCGGATATCGAGCATCATCCCCAGCAGGCAGCTGAAGGCCTTTTGGTTCGCCACGGCCCATTCGTCCGATGGGGCGTAGGTGATGAATTCCAATACGCGGTCCTTGTTGGGCACGTACGCCGCTTCATAGGTGATTTTTCCCACTTGGGCGTCGACGCATTCGCCGGTGAGGGATTCCCACTGGCCGCCCATCACGCCCATGCGGTCTCCGGGTTCCATCGAGCACTGCCCGAATCCGAGCGCGGACAACCGGCTCACATCCCATTCCGCAAGCTTCTTGGCGGGATCGGCGAGGGCGTTCTCCACATAAATCAACAACCCGGTGCGCTGGTCCGCCGATTGGAACCACAAGCCCTGTTCCTCCGGCGGCATCCGGGGCTCGAGCCAGTCGTGGAGGTACATCGTGAGCAAGCCTGTCTCTTGGCTGTTGAACCGCCGCCAGATTTCCACGCTGTCGAGGACTTGCTGAAAGACGGGCTGAAGGTCTTCCCATTGGTCCGTGGGCGCAAACCACATAATCTCCAAGACATCCCCGGCGCGCGGCAGATACACGACCCGGGCGGTGATCCCGTCGCCTTCCCCGGTCTTGGTCGGGGCGGTGATTCGGGCAACCGTCACGGCGGCAGCGTCGGCGGTGGTTGAGGGCAGAAACGTTACGATACCTACGATGCCGACGGATTCCCGGCCCCAATCGGCCAACATGGCGGCCGGATCCCCCGAGAGGGCGATTCGGAACGTCACGCCGATGGGTTGATCGGGGTCCTTTACGAATTCCCCTTCGCCGAAGGTCAGCGGCGAGGACCCGTCCCACTCGCCGGGAAACCCGAAACTCAATTCGGTGCGGGTGGAAGCGGTGGTCGACCAGCCGTATGTGATTTCGGGGGTGGGTTCATCCGGAACGGCGGCCGAGGCGTCGCTCGGCAGCGGCAAAGCCGCTGGAGGGGGTTCGTCCGAAACCGGTTCCGTCACAGCGGCGCCCGGGGCGGGCGATGCTTTGCCGCAGGCAACTAACACCGCGGCGAGGATTACGAAAAAGCATGGTCGGATCGGGATTCGCATATCGGCATCTCCTTCGTCTTTTCGGTTGTCCGATCTTGACGGGATGCGTTGGCTATAATCCCGTCCGGGAGTTTGTTCTTCCCCGTTCCGTACAATCCCGGCGGCGGTCATCATCCGGGGGGGCTTCGGATTATATCTCCGTCCGCGGGTACACCCAATCGGGATTAACCGGTTGGGAGGGGCTGCGGGTTGTTCCGGAAAAACCGGATTCATCCCGGGCCGAATAAAGCGGGCTCGGGTTCCGTTTAATACATAGAAAGAGACGGCAGGCCGCGGATGGAATTCGACGACGCAATCTCGGACGAATTGGCGCTGATCCGGAACGCCCAGGCCGGCGATCGCGACGCTTTCGGCGAACTCGTCCGGCGTTATCGCCCGCTGGCGATCAACGTGGTTTACCGGATGTGCGGGGACCTGCCGCTGGCTGAAGATGCCGCGCAAACGGCGTTTCTGAGGGCTTGGGAGAAACTGGGAAGCTATCGCCCGGGCGGATCGTTCCGGGCCTGGATACTACGGATATCCGTCCATGCGGCGGTGGATGCCCTGCGCCGCCGGAAACCGGAAGGGGACTTGATGGCCGCCGGCGAGCGGCCCTCCGCCGAAAGGGTGGAGGAAGCCGTCGAAAAACGCGAACGGGACTGCAGGGTGCGGGCGGCGGTGATGTCTCTTCCGGAGGCCAGCCGGGCGGTGCTGGTGCTGAAGGAATTCCAAGACTGTTCCTACCGGGAGATCGCCGAAGCGCTCGAGATTCCGATCGGGACGGTGATGTCGAGGCTGCATTACGCGCGTTCGATCCTGGTGGAAAAGCTTCGGCCGGAAGCGGAGGCGGCATGAACGGACATCTCGGTCAATTGCTGGAAGCGTACCTGGACGGCGAGCTGGGCAACGGGGAAAGGCGCCGGGCGGAGGAGCATGTGAAGGCATGCCCGGAATGCCGCGCGGAACTCGAGCGGCGGCGCGCGCTCTCCATGCTATTGAAATCGGCGCCGGCCCCGGCCGGAGGGAAAAGCGAACAGCGTTTTGTGTCCGAGATCGCCCTGCGGCTGCAGCGGAAGGCAGCGGCCCGGCTGGCTGGCCGCCCGCACGCCATGTGGATAACGGCGCCGCCGGTGGCCCTCTTTCTGGCGTGGGCTTTCGTCCAATCCGCGGCGATCGTCGCCGAAATCCTGCAGTGGATCCCGGATTTGAACGACGCATTGCAGGCCGCCCTGTCGGCGGCTGGGCAAGGCCGGATCCCGGAAACCGGCGGCGAGTTTGCGCTGTCGGCCATCCCGACCCCGGGCATCTGGGACGCGGCCGCCCTGATGATGTTGATGATCGGGATCGGTGTGTTGTTCACCGGATGGTTCGCCGGCTGGTGCGCCGGCCAGCAGACCGCCGGATCTCCTCGGTGTAGAAGGGAGCGTATGCAATGAACCACATCCAAATTCTCAAACGGGCTTGGGGGACACTCTGGTCGTATAAGACGCTCTGGGTCTTCGGTGTTCTCATCGCGCTGACCACGGTGGAGGCCTACAACGGCGGCAACAGTGGGACTCGGGGAAGCATAACCCCCGAAATGGAAAGCTGGCGGCCGACGACGTCGGAGGAAATCCGGAACCTTCCGGATGATCTCCGCGAGGCGGTATACGAACTGGAGCGGGAGTTCGAAGCCTGGAAGCCGACGGAAAAGCAGATCGTCGATACGATTCTCACCGTGGCCGCCGTGCTGATCTGTTTGGTGCTCCTCTGGTTGGTGGTCGCCGCGGTCGTGAGCTATGTCAGCCGGACGGCGCTGATCCGGATGGTCGACCGCTATGAGGGCAGCGGGGAAAAGGTGGATTGGCGGACGGGGTTCCGGCTGGGATGGTCCCGTCCGGCCTTCCGCCTGTTTCTGATCGACCTGCTGATCTTCCTGGCGATGTCGGTCGGCGTGATACTGCTGTTGGCAGCCGCGGCTTCCCCGTTGCTGTTGTCGCTCGTGATCGGGGGATTGGCGCTGATCCCGGGCGCGGTGATGACCGCCGGAATGATGATGCTGTTGTTCTTCGCGGTCCTCGTGGCGTCGGCTCTGGCGGCCATGGCGCGGGAAGTCTTCTACCGGGAATGCGTCCTGGGAGGCAAGGGCGTCCTCGACAGCCTGCGCGACGGCGTGGCTGTCCTCCGCGCGAATCTCGCGGACGTGTTCCTGCTTTGGCTGCTGCTCCTCGCGGTCCAGATCATTTTCGCCGTGGCGCTGATCCCGGTTGCGATCCTGCTCTTCGGGTTGGGATTGGCTCTCGGACTGGGCATAGGTGCGCTGCTGTTTCTGATCCTGAAGGCCGGTTCGGTCCTGACGGCGATCCTTGCGGCAGTGATCGTGGGCTTCGTGGTTCTTTTTTTGGTGGTCGGGTTCCCGATGCTCTTCCTGCGGGGATTGAAGGAGACCTATCTCTCGACCGCTTGGACGATGGGTTATCGCGAGATCCCGGTGCGGGCCTCGGGGGAGCAACCGGCTTAATATTGGGCTTCTGACATCTCGGCGAATTGTGATCCGGGCAGGGTGAGGCGGTCTCCCCTGCCCGGAATGATTCCGGCAACGGGTCGAAAACCGCTTGACCGGGCTGTCGTGCGAATGGCGCCCCCGGCTATGCTTTCGGGCCGGGTGGTTGGCCCGAGCGGGTTGGACGGCAGGTGATATGGCTGAAGAACGCCTTCAAGGCATGCAGGAGCCGCGGAGCCGGAGTAGAGATTCACTCACAGGGGAGAAATTATCGTCGGATAACGCCGGCTGGAGTCTTTGTACTGGTTTTGTAGAGGTTTTTCCGGCTGAATACCTGTATATTAATAGCTGTAGGTTCCCCGCGCTGCGGGTTCCTTCGGACGCTGTCCGGACAGCGGGGCCGCGAGGGTCCCTCGAGGAAGACGTGGTCTAGCAAACGGATTTCTGCGGACGCACCGGGGGAAGAGGAGGAGTTCCCATGAACACGACAAACAAACGGGCGATGGCTTCTTGTTTTTTATTTTTCTGCAGTCTGCTGCTTGGTTCCTGCGTTCCTCCGTCCACGCTGACCGTCAACTCCGACAACGATGCCGACGACGGATCCTGCAATTCCGCGCATTGCAGCCTGCGCGAAGCGATCAACAAAGCCAACACTCTTTCCGGGACCATCACCATCGCCTTTAATGTCGGCGGTGGAGGGGTGCAGACCATCCGGCCGTCGTCCTTCCTCCCGGATATTTTCACCAGTATCGTGATCGACGGCACCACCCAGCCGGGATACGCCGGCGCGCCGCTGATTGAATTGGATGGATCCTTGGCCGGTGTGGCGGACGGGTTGCAGTTGCGCGGCGACAACAGCACGGTTAAAGGACTTGTGATCAACCGTTATGCGCGCGATGGAATCCGCATTCGCGCGCAGAACGTCAGTATCCAGGGGAATTTCATCGGAACCGACGTGACCGGAACCGTTGGGTTGGGCAACGGCGCCAACGGGATCGATGTCTGCTGCGAATTCGCCGCGCCCCCGCGCGCGGTGATCGGCGGGCTGACGCCGCGGGAGCGAAACATCATCTCGGCGAACGCGTCCAGCGGCATCGTTCTGGACCAGCACTATCCGGGGTTCACCCATGAGGGACGAAGCGTCATCCGGGGGAACTATATCGGAACGGATGTGACCGGACGATACGCACTCGGCAACCAGTGGAATGGAATCCTGGTCGACGGCTCCAGCGACAATATGATCGGCGGGGTCATGCCCGGATCGGGCAACGTGATTTCGGCCAACCATCTCGGCGGGGTGATGATCGACGGCGATTCGGTGGAAGGGAACATTGTAAGCGGCAACCGAATCGGTACGGATGCGGCCGGATCGGCCGCGCTGGGCAATCAGGCGGACGGGGTGAGCCTCCTTGAGGCGAAGGACGTCCTGATCGGTGGAAGTGAGAGCGGCGCCGGCAACGTGGTTTCCGCGAACCATCTGGTCGGCGTGCGCATCGACGGAAGTTCGGCCGATGTCAGGGTGCTCGGGAACTACATCGGCACGGATGCGGCCGGGAAAGCCGCGCTGAAGAACGTCAAGGCCGGCATCGTCGTCAACGGCGTAGGCCATATCATTGGGAGTCCGGACGCGAGGGATCGCAACCTGATTTCCGGGAACGGCGGGCCGGGAATCGCGGTCCTCAGCACGGCGACGGGAATCGTGATTAAAAACAATTACATCGGCACCGACGTCAGCGGAATGAGCCCGCTGGGGAACGATATGGGCATCGAAGTGGGCATGGGGGCGGGCGCCACGAGTGTGCAGATTGGAGGGGCCGGGCCCGCGCTCGCGCTCCACCAGGGTAACCTGATCTCCGGGAACCGGGAAGAGGGGGTGTTGCTCTTCAACGGGGCCAAAGTATGGGGCAATCTGATCGGCACCGACGCCACCGGAACCGGACCGCTCGGCAACGGCGGGAACGGGATCCTCGTTAAAGGTTCCGGAAACCAGATCGGCGGACCGGGGAGCGGCAACACGATTGCCTTCAACGGCCGACACGGCGTAGCGGTGATCTCGGAGAGCGGCTCGGCCGTTGAAAACGCCATTCAGGTGAACCAGATCCACGATAATGAAGGATTGGGAATCGCGATCGCGGACGATGTGGTGCTTCCCAACGACACCCTGGATGCCGATACCGGCGACAATGAGAAACAGAATTATCCGGTTCTGATTTCGGCCGTGACCGACATGGGCGCGGGAACGACCACCTTCGAGGCGGAACTGGATAGTAAACCTAACACCACGTATTCGGTGGAGTTCTTCTCGAATGCTGCCTGTGATCCATCGGGGCACGGCGAAGGGCAGTCGATGTTTAATAAGGTCATGGTGACCACCGACGACCAAGGCCATGCCGAGTTTAGCGAAATCACCTTCTCCACGAATTTCCTCTTCGGGAACAACTTCACCCTGACGGCCACCGACCCGGACGGGAACACTTCCGGATTCTCCAACTGCGTGGCGATGACGGAAGCCGCCGCCGCCGGTCCGACGGTCACGCAGACGCCCGGCAGGATGACGTTCAGCCCATTCGCCGATCCGACGGAGATCTACTGGGGGCGCTGCACGCCGGATGCGGTCCGGATTTCGGTCACGGTTGAAAACCCGCCCGAGGACATCGGCTACGTCCTGCTCTTTGCCCGGCTGATGGATCCGGCGACCGGAGATAAAACCGACTGGAGCGAGGGGCTGAGCATGATTTCCGGGGGGAAAAACGCCTTCTACTACGATCTCTCCATTTACGATCTGGCGGATTACAGCAATTTCAAAGACGGAGTGCTGCAATACCAGTTCGTCGTCTACAACAAGAACCAGGGAGTGCTGGGCCGGAGCGATGTGTACGGCGACGTCGCCGTACGAGCCTGCAGCCGGAAACCGGGATCCACGGGCTGACGCCGGGGGATTCCGCCGGTCCATTGAATTGCGGCATGGTTTCAAAATTCCAAGGAGAGCGGCGATGACATATCTTACCAAACGCATCCTAATTCTACTGGCGGCGATCCTGGTCGGCCTGAGCCTGGCGGCTTGCGGTCCGACGGCCACGCTCGTGGTGAATTCCGCAAACGACGTCGACGATGGAACCTGTGACACCGCGCATTGCAGCTTGCGCGAGGCGATCCACAAAGCCAACACGCTGAGCGGGACGGTCACCATCAAGTTCGACATCGGCGGCGGGGGCGTGCGGGCCATTCAGCCAACAACCGCTCTGCCGATCATTTCCAATCCGGTGTTTATCGACGGAACCTCGCAGCCCGGATACGTTTCCGATCCGCTGATCGTAGTCGACGGCAGCCTGATAACCGGCGGTTACGCGGACGGCCTGGTGCTCAACGGCGGCAACAGCACCGTTCAGCGGCTGGTGATCAACAACTTCAACGGGCGCGGCATCCGGTTGAACGAGCCCGGAGAAAACCGCATCCTCGGCTGCTACATCGGAACCGACGAAACCGGAACGGCCGCCAAGCCGAATATGGGCGGCGGAGTGCGGGTCCACAGCGGCCAGAAGAACGTCATCGGCGGAACCGCCGCCGACGAACGCAACATCATTTCCGGCAACCACGGCGACGGAATCCAGATCCAGGATATCAAGACCTCGGTGGTCGGCAATTACATCGGCCTTGACGTCACCGGCGCCGTCGCGTTGCCGAACGTCGGCGCCGGCGTGATGATCGAAGCCGGCCTGACGATCGTCGGGGGCGCTGCGCCGGGCGAGGGCAACGTGATCTCGGGCAACGAAGCCGTCGGAATCTCTTTCCAGACCGGCGGCACCGACGGATTCGTGACGGGCAACCTGATCGGCACCGACGCCGTCGGCAAATCCGCCATCGGCAACGGCTGGGGGATCACGATCCATGCCAACCACAACACCATCGGCGGGGATTCGGCGGCAAAACGCAACGTCATCTCCGGCAACCGCAAGGACGGGATCTTCATCAACGCCGTTTCGGAAGACAATTTTATCCAGGGAAATTACATCGGCACCGACATCGGCGGAACGGCCGCGCTGGGGAATGCGGAGAACGGGATCCAGGTGGCCGGGAACAACAACACGATCGGCGGCAAGCTGAATCTCACCGGGAACGTGATCGCGGCCAACCTCGAAAACGGCGTCACCCTCGACGGCGTGGGCAACGCGGTCCAGGGAAATCGGATCGGCGTCGACGCCGCGGGGACGGCGGCGCTCGGCAACGGGCAGAACGGCGTCGTCGCCAACGCCAACCTCAGCCTGGTGGGAGGGACGTCCGCCGGCAACGGCAACATCATTTCCGCCAATCGGGGCGACGGCGTGCGGGTCACCTCCGGCGCCGTCCTGGTGCAGGGCAACTGCATCGGCACCGACATCAACGGGATGATGGACCTCGGAAACCAGGCCAACGGGGTGTTCGTTCTCGCTGCCGGCAGCATTCAGATCGGAGGAAGCGATCTCGGCGCCCGCAACCTGATTTCCGGGAACCAATTGGTCGGGGTGAAGATCGAGGACGGGTCCGACGACGTATCGCTGTACGGCAACTTTATCGGCACCGACGCGACCGGAACGATCGCGATCAAGAACATCAAGGCCGGCGTGGCGGCGGGGGGCAACCACATCCGGATCGGCGCGTCGTTCGCCGGCGGGCGCAACCTGATTTCGGGCAACGGCGGGCCGGGGATCGCCGTGATCAGCACCGCGACGGATGTCGTCATCCAGAACAACTACGTCGGCACAAATCTCACCGGAACGGCCGCGCTGGGGAACAGAAACGGAATCGAGGCGCCGATGAACCCGGGCTCCGGATTGCTCATCGGCGGCGATCCCTTCGGGGAGGGGAATGTGATCTCGGGCAACCAGGAGATCGGCATCCTCTTGGGCAACGGCGTGACGGTGCAAGGGAACAAAATCGGCGCCGATCCGGACGGAACGGGCGCGGTGGGCAACGGGACGGACGGAATCAAAGTCAAGGGGTCCGACAACGTCATCGGCGGCACGGGGTTCTTCAACACCATCGCCTTCAACGGCGGACACGGCGTGGCGGTGATCTCGGATTTCGGCGGCGCGGCGAACAACGATCTGCGCACGAATTCGATCCACGACAACGGGAATCTGGGGATCGCACTCGACGAGGACACTCCTCTGGCCAACGATTTCCAGGACCTGGATGCCGGCGACAACGGCCGCCAAAATTACCCGATCATCACCACGGCGGTCGCGGATTCGATCGCAATGGAATCCGTCATCGGCGGCACGCTGGAGAGCGCTCCGGGAACGGTGTACACAATCGAAATCTACACCAACGCCGCCTGCGATCCGTCCGGCTATGGCGAGGGGCACCGTTTGATCCACACCCTGGCCGTCACCACCGACGTGAACGGAAAGGCGGCGTGGACCGCCCTGTTCCCCTCCACCTACATCGATCCGGCCAATTTCATCACCGCCACGGCCACCGATCCGGCCGGAAACACCTCGGGCTTCTCGCCGTGCGTTGCCATGGTGGACGCGGGCGCAGCGACTCCCACTCCCTCCGCAATGACCTTCACGCCGTACGTCGACCCGTCGGCGATCTATTACGGCCCGCGCTGCACGCCGGACACGGTCCGGATCTCGGTCGAGATCGGCAATCCGCCGGAACCGATCAGCTACGTCCTGCTCTTCGTGCGCCTGATGGACAAGAAGACCGGCGCAAAAACCGCATGGAGCGAAGGCTTGAATATGATCGGGTCGGGAAAAAATTCATACTACTATGACCTGTCGGCCTACGATGTGCCGGAATACAACTCGTTCGAGGAAGCCGTGCTGCAATACCAGTTTGTGGTCTACAACAAGAATCAGGAGAAGATCGGCTACAGCGAGGTATACGGCGACGTCGCCTTCACGCGCTGCAGTCCGAACAGACCGGCCGGCGCGAAATAGGAGCCGCCGCAGGCATCGTGGGAATGGAGAGGCGCCGTCAATCCGGATGGCGCCTCTTTTTCAGATTCTCTTGGACGGGGAATTGGAGGAAAGGCGGGGATTGCGCCGCCGCAGAAGGGTTTCGATCCGAATCGGCGGTTGTCTGACAACCCCATTGCCCGGCATTCCGAGTCGCTCCGAGCGCCTGCCCCGAGCGAAGAGGGGGGGAGAAAAGAAAAGCGAAGGTTTCGTGCGCGGGCGTCCGTTGGTTCACATGCCTGGATTCCCTCTGCGGATCCTCGCAAACGGCGCCTGTCGCCGGCCGGGCGTCACTCCCGTTCCTCCCTGTGCTTCGATGTTCAACGCCCCTCGTTCATTTCCCGTTGCGGACGTAGACCCTCGGCATGCGCGCGCTGATCCCGGTGATCACCTCGTAATTGATCGTATCCCAGCGTCCGGCGACTTCCTCGACCCGGATCTCATCATCCGCCTGCGTTCCGATCAGGACGACTTCGGTGCCCAACGAGGCGTCCTCAGGAAGCTTCACCATGCATTGGTCCATGCAGACGCGGCCGATCACCGGGGTGCGCTGGCCGTGGAGCAGGACGATGTTGGGACGATTGCGGCGCCATCCGTCGGCATATCCGACCGGGATGACGCCGACAGTCTCCTCCCCGGAGGTATGGTATTCCATCCCGTAGCTTACCCCCCAGCCGGGGGGAAGGACTTTGCAGGAAACCAGCCGCGCCTTCCAGGAGAGGGCGGGCCGGAAGGAGGGGGGCAGCGGAACCTGGGGGGACGGGTGGACGCCGTAGATCGCCAGGCCGGCGCGGACGATGTCGAAACGGGCCTGCGGGAAAGCCAGGGTCGCGGCGGAGTTGGCGGCGTGGATCCAGGCCGGGCGGATGCCGGCCGCTGTCAAACCCTCGAGCGTGGACGAAAACTCCCGCAGCTGTTTTTGGGTCGGTGCGGGATCCTTTTCGTCGGCGCAGGCCAGGTGGGTGAATACGCCTTCCAAGTGGACCGAAGGCATCGCCATGATCGCCCTCGCCAGCGACAGAGTCGGCTCTCCCGGGAGGGTTCCCAGCCGCCCCATTCCGGAATCCACCTTCAGATGCACGTTTACCGAGCGCCCCAGAGCGGACGCGCGATTGGAGTAGAGTTCCGCGGTTTCCAGGCAGTAAACCGTCAGGGAGAGGCCGGCGGCGATAGCCTCATCGGCTTCCTGAGCCGTAACCATTCCCAACACTAGGATCGGAACGGCGATCCCGGCCTCGCGCAGGACCAAGGCCTCCTCCGCACAGGAAACAGCCAGCCAGGAGGCTCCAGCCGCCAACGCCGCGCGCGACACCTCGACCGCGCCGTGCCCGTAAGCGTTGGCCTTGACCACGGCCATTACGGGCACGCCGGCGATCGAACGCAGAGCCTGGATGTTGTCTTCGACTGCGGAGAGATTGATCTCGATCCAAGTGAAGATGGGCGATTTTATCAAAGCGACTCCGAACGGCGGTTGTGGGGGTCATTTTTCCGTTTGACCGCCGGACCTTCTTATAAACGAATTCATTTCGATTTGCAACGCGGGATGGCGCCCCGTGAAAAGACCGCTCGGCGAAGCGCAAGGGGAACCGTTTTTTTTGGGTCTTAACGTCGGATCAGGCACGATTAATGCAACAGGAACCGCTAATGGAATTGGACCGTCTGGGTGATTTGGAAACGCAATCCGGCCCTTAGCCCAAGGAGCTCTGCCGGCCTGCCGATCTCGCGCCTAAAAAGAATCCCCGTTATATAATAGGGCGGTGTTTCTTGGGGCGGTGGCGGAACTGGCAGACGCAGGGGACTTAAAATCCCCCGGGGCAGCCCCCCTTGTGGGTTCAATTCCCACCCGCCCCACAAGGCTGGGAACAGTCCACCCGGAGGATCCCCGGTTCCGTGAGGGGCGGACGGTCTCCGGATAAAAGGAGAGATGCTATGAAAAAGACATTCCGCAATCGTGTGGCTGCGTCGTGCGCGATGGCCGGCCTGCTGGCCGGGTGCGCCTTGCCGATGACGGCATCCACGCCGACGCAATTCGTGTTCCCCACGCCCAACCTGACGATGACGGCGCTGTTCCAGATTCCACCGACGCAGACCGCCGCGCCGCAGGCGACCGCGACCCCGACCTCCAGCACGCCGTCGGCCACCCTCTCGCCGACCGCGCCGAACTGCACCAACTTGGCGCAGTTTGTCAGCGAAACTTATCCGGACCTGACCTATGTCGCGCCGGGTACGGCCTTCACCAAGACCTGGACCCTGAAGAATGTGGGCACCTGCACGTGGGGGGCCGGATACTCGCTGGTCTTCGACAGCGGGGATCAGATGGGCGGCCCGGCCGCGGTGCCGATGACCGCCAGCGTCCCCCCTAGCGCGGTTTACAACTTCAGCGTCAAGCTTACCGCGCCGACCACCGCCGGCCAGTACAAGGGCTTATGGAAGCTTCAGACCCCGCAAGGCGTGCGTTTCGGGATCGACGCCACCGGCAAGGCCTTCTGGGTGCAAATCACCACCGCCCCGCTGGCCCCGCCGTGCACCGCCCAGAACAAACGGCCGGATGCCTACGGCGGCGTGATCGAGGCCTACTTCACCGTCACCCCGCCGACGATCGACGGAGACCTGAGCGATTGGGACGATCCGCTGATCGACGATGTGCCCTACACGGTCTACAAGTCCGTCGACAACAGCGCGCGCTTCACCTTGAAGTGGGACCACGACTACCTCTACCTCGCGGTTAAGGTCGCCGACGACAATTTCTACCAGTCGACCGACGGACGCGAATCGATGTACAAGGGCGACAGCGTGGAGATCCTCCTGGACAAGGACCTCAAGGGCGATTACTGCAGCACGCTGATGACGGCCGACGATTACCAGCTGGGCATATCCCCCGGGGATCTGATCGGCACGCAGGCGCCGACGGCCTGGCTGTGGTATCCGCTCGACAAGAAGGGCGAAAAGATCATCTCTATCGCCTCGCTTGCGACCGTCGCCCCCGATCCGCTCGGCTACATCATCGAAACTGCGCTCCCCTGGAGCATCTTCGGCGGCGCTCCGGCCGGCAGCGAATATTACGGGTTTGCTTTCTCGGTCTCCGACAACGACCATCCCGGCCAACAGCAGGAAGGGATGATCTCCACCGCGCCCAAACGGACCTCTCCGACAAATCCGTTCTATTGGGGCACCCTGCAGATCGAGATCCAAACCGGCCCGTAATCCATCGGCGCGTCTCAGCCTGAGGCGGACTCCGGTCCGCCTCTTTTTTTCTCCCGGAAGGGCCGCGGGATGGACGCAAAAAGGGACGCCGCGGGAAGACTTCCCCGTCTCGATCCGCCCGGCGGCCGGCGGCCCGGGGTGAGGTCCGGGGAGAGGCGTTATACTTGGTTGGGAACGACTCGCCGCTGTCGCGGCTTATACTCCTTATCCTGAGCCCGAACGGCTGGGATGCTTCAAGGGAGGCGTTAATGCGAAAAAAAACCTGGCTCCACATCGGAGCGGCGGGCGCGCTGGCGGTTATGCTCTCGGCATGCGATCTGCTGCCGTCCACGCCGACCCCGTTCCAGTTTCCCACCCCCAACTGGACCATGTCGAAACTCTTCGAAGTGCCGACCGCGAAACCGAAGGGGACCGATCCGGCGGGAACGCCGCAATTCACCGCGACGATTTCCCCCACCGCCCCCGACTGCACCAACCTCGGCCAACTCGTCGGCAGTTCGATACCCGACATGACCAAAGTTGCCCCGGGGACGGCCTTCATGCAGACCTGGACGATCAAGAACATCGGCACCTGCCAGTGGGGGAAGGGATACTCTTTGGTATTCGACCACGGCGACAGGATGGACGGGCCCCAAACCGTCCCGCTGACCGCCAGCGTCCCCGCCGGCGCAGTCTACGTATTTGCGGTTAATCTTGTCGCGCCGTCCCTGGAAGGCGAATATCAGGGCTTTTGGAAAATTCAGACGCCCCAGGGTGTGCGCTTCGGCGTGGAGCCGGAGGGCGAGACGGCCTTGGGCGTGAAGATCCAAGTCGCCGGGTCCTCGCCGTGCGAAGGTCAGAATCAGCGTCCGGACGAAAACGGAGAACCGGTGCAGGCGGTCTACGCCGTCTACCCTCCGGTCATCGACGGCAAACTCGAGGATTGGGAGGATCCTCTCTCCTTTTCAATTTCGGCCGTCGTGTCCGGCAACACGGAGAACAAGGCCAGGTTCGGTTTGCGCTGGGACAACTCCTACATGTACATCGCCGTGAAGGTGTCGGACGGCGAGGTCGTCCAGGAGACCAGCGGTGGCGCCAATCTCTTCAAGGGCGACAGCCTGGAAATTCTGCTGGACGCGAATCTGGGGGGCGATTTCTGCGATATCGGCATGAGTTCGGACGACTTTCAATTGGGGATTTCCCCGGGCTACCTGCAGGACCCCAGCCTCCAAGGCCCGTCGGCGTACTTGTGGTATCCAACCGGGAGGAAGGGCGGCCAGATTTTTAAAATCTCAGCCAGCCTGACTCCGGCGTCCGGCCCGAAGGGATGGATTCTCGAAGCCCGGATCCCCTGGCTGCTGTTCGGGGTTGCGCCGACGGGCGGCGAATCCTACGGGTTCGCCGTCTCGGTGACCGACAACGATCATTATGGAACCACGCAGTTGGATGGAATGATTTCGTCCGCGCCGCGGCGGGTCACCCCGTCGAACCCCATGCTGTGGGGGACTCTCCAGATCATCGGACGCTGAGGTTCGCGCCGGAAACCGATTAACCTAAAAAGGCGGACGGTTCGTCCGCCTTTTTGGATTGGCCGGTGCAACAATGCGGAAATGCGCGGTTTTAAAAGAGGACCGACGCCAATTCGTCGCGGTAGGGCCGCGTGAGCGGATCGTCTTCGCCGAGCATTTCCAACGCGGCGACGAAAACCTTCCGCGCCTCGTCGTTGCGGTAGCGCTTATCCGCACGCAGGAGCTCCAACAAACCGTCGAGCGCCGCGGGGTAATTGCCCCGCGCCAGGAGCCGGGCGGCCTGCAGGTAGCCGGCTTCCATGGCATCGGCCGGAGAATCGGCGCTGGAATCCGCCTCGGCCAGAAGAGAAGCCAGCGGCCGGAGCCTCTCCGCTGCGCCGGATTCGGCGCCCGCCGGGAAGCGGTCGAGAGTCTCCAGGGCGGCGGAGCCTTTTCCCTGGCGCAGCATCGCTTTAACCAAAACAAGTGCCGCGGCGCTGTTGCCCGCCTCCAACTCCAGCGCGCGGCGGGCGGCCTGCTCGGAATCGCCCCAACGGCGTGCGGTAAGCAATCCCTGCGCCTCGGCCAGAGTCTGCTCGGCCGGTCCGGGCGCCAACTCGCGCAGGAATTTGCGAATCTCGCCCTCCGGACGGGCGCCCACCAAAGTGGATAGCACCTTCCCATCGCGGAAGGTTTTCAGCATCGGGATGCTTTGTACGCCGAAGCGGGCCGAGAGTCCGGGATTCTCGTCGATGTTGACCTTCGCCAGCCGGAAGGTTCCCGCCGCCTCGGCCGCCAACCGCTCCAACATCGGACCGAGCATCCGGCAGGGGGCGCACCAGGGCGCCCAGAAATCCACCACCACCGGCGTGGACATTGAATACCGGACGACTTCCTGGTCGAAATCGATTTCCGCCACTTCGAGAATATCCGCATTCATCGTTCTACCTCTTCGGTCGGACGGCCCTCGGCGGTCATCCTTCGCCCTCCTCGGGGGCGCGCGCCGGCTGATCCACCCGCAGCAATTCCCCGCGCACATTGACGACCGCCCGGAAACCCATCATCCCCATCCACATCCGCGTGCTTTCCGGCAACCCGTGGCGGAAGATTTCCTCGACATGGGTTTCCGGGTGGGCCAGGGCGCTCTGAAGGGCCGCCCGCGAAAAAATGTCCTCCTGCCCCGTCATGCGCGCCGCCTGCTCGGCCAACTCCTTTTCGTGGCCGCGGATCTGCTCCCACAGCCAGCGCAGGACGGCTTCGTCCACGTCGCGGGCGCGGATGTGGCGCAGGAATCCGGCATCGTTGAGGACGTAGAAAGGTTCGCCGCCCACCTGCGCCGCGGTCAGGGGTATTTCATCCTCGGAAAAAACCAAGCCCAAAAACAACGGTTCGGCCGCCATGGCCAAAGAATATCATACCTCCGATTAACGGAACGTCAGAGCAAGCCCCGCCTGACGAATTCCTCCTCCAAGCGTTCCGCGGAAACGAAGCGGACGGCGTCCCATCCCAGATTCCGGGCGGCGGAAAGATTGGCCTCCGAATCGTCGATGAGGAGAAGGCGTTCCGGGCGCAATCCGGTCAGCGTTACAAAGCGGTTAAAGATTTTCGAATCCGGTTTAATCAGGCCGACCTCGCCGGAAAGCAGGATGTCGGCAAACAGCCCGGTGATCTCGGGATGCCTGCGATGCAGGAGGGGGAATTTTTCCCCGGACAAGTTGCTCAAGCCATACAGGCCGATATCCCGGTGCCGCAGGCGGCGGAGGATATCCTCCATCCCGGGCGTCGGCCCGTTGATGGTTTCCTCCCAGCGCTCATCGAAAGCCCGGATGAGATGTGCGTAACGGGGGAACCGCGAACTCCGCTCGGCTACCGCTTCGGCGAACGGCCGGCCGCGGTCCAAGTCCGCGTTCCAGTTTTGGAAATCGATTTCGGTCAGGAACCGCTCCAGCCCTTCGGAATCGCCGTCGAAGAAATGCCGGAAAAGATGCCGCGGATCCCAATCGAACAACACGCCCCCGAAATCGAACACCGGGATCGGCGCGGAGGAATTTTTGCCCGCCATTAGGCGGAAATTCTATCACGGCGACAGGCGGGTGCCGCGGCGGCGGGCGGAACGGCGAAAAATCAAAGGCGGGGCCTGGCTGTAGCTCGCGGGTCACCAATGGATGTTCACCAAGGTCCCGATGGAAGAGAAATAAAACATGTATTCGGCGTCCGGGGTGCGCATGTTGATGCAGCCGTGACTCATCGGGGTGCCGAAATTGTTGTGCCAATACGTGCCGTGGATCGCGTACCCCTGGTAATAATACATCGTGTACGGCACGTTCGGCAGGTAGTACCCGGGGCCGGACATGGCGTCGTAGCGCAGTTTGGCGTAGATCCGGTAGCGTCCGAGGAGGGTCGGGTGGGCGGCGGTCCCGGTCGAGACGATGAAGGTCCGGATCGGCGTACTGCCCTCGTAGGCTGTCAGCGATTGGGAGGAGATGTCGACGTCGATCCAGCGCTCGCCGCCCGCGCCCGGAATGATGTAGGCATCCGGGATCGGCGTGTTGGTCGGCGGCAGGGTGTTGGTCGCCGTGTAGGTCGGCGTGGGGGTGAAGGTGGGGGTGTAGGTCGGCGTGAACGAAGGGGTGATGGAAGGCGTGAAGGACGGCGTGAAGGAAGGAGGGATTGGGCTTTGCTCGCGGACTACGCGCGCCACAACCGGCGCTTCCTGGGCATAGGCGGCTGCGCCGGCAAAGGCCGTGACCGAAAACGCCAGAAGGCAGGAAATCGACACCAGGACGGCGGTCCAGCGGATCCCTCTGCCGCCGATGGAATCCTTGCCGGACGTGCCGGCAGAGGGTTTTCCGTTCGGAGCTTTGGATGGCTTGCCGTCCGAAGGCCCCCCGGATTTGTCCGGCGCTTGCGGACCGTCGGCCGGCGCGGATCCCGAACCCGGGGCCGGGGGGATCTGCGCCAGGATTTCTTCCGGCGAGGGAAGGTTCGGCGCGCCGACGGCGGATGACCGGGCAAGAGGGGGCTTCAATTCGGCGAGCGCCTGCCGCGCGCTGTCACTTTGCGGATGGAGCTTCAGCAGATGCTTCAGGTAGCGGGCCCTGTTCTGCGGAGGGGCGGCCGCCGCCAGCAGGAGCCAAGCCTCCTCCGCCGCCGGGTCCATCCGCACGGCGGCCAGTGCGAATTCGGCCGCTTCAGCGGATTTTCCCTGCGCCAGCGCGTCTATCCCGCGGCTGAGCGCCCGGGTGAAATCGGAGCGGGATAAGCCGGGCTGGGTCATGGCGCGGATGTCCCGCTTGCGTCCGGCGATTCACCGCGCGTGAAGCAGAGGATGCCTTCGGCGATCCCCTGGGCCGCGATGTCGGCGTGCTGGGTCAGGAAGTATCGGTCCAGGTAGAGGAAGCCCATCTCGATGATCGCCGCGGGCGTCTCCGGGTGGACTTCGGTAAAGCTGTGATAGCCGGTCATGTCCCAGGTGACGCTGCCCGGATGGTTTTTCAATCCGGTGCGGGCGGCATAGCGGCTTACCAGGCAGGCGGCCAGAGTCCGCGAAGCTTCGGCCGAACTACCGGCTTGGGAAGCGGCGACTTTAAACCCGGTGGCATTGTCGTCGATAAATTGGCATGAATCCGCGTGCAGGGACACCAAGGCCATGGCTTTGTATCCCTCAAGGCGGGAATCGTATTCTTCGAGCAGATCCACCACGTAGCCCTGCCGTTCCAGCAGGGCCTTCACCCGGACGGCGATATCTTCGTTGATCGATACTTCGGTCAGGCCGTCGTCGCAGGTTGCGCCGGAGTCGTTGCCGGAATGTCCGGCGACGATGCCGATCGGCAGTTTGAAGGGCGATATCGGCCCCAATCCGCCCGGCGTGGGATTGATCACCCCGGCAAAGGACGACCGGATCGCATCCGGCGAAAGCGCCGAAGGGGCGAAGGTGATGAAGGCCGTGGCCAGCGCAGCGCCCAAACCGACCGTCCAATAATAAAAGCGCGTTCGGCTGTGCCGGGAAGCGGCGGCCTTGCGTGAAATCTTCATGGTCATATATTATCCGAATTCATGCCCTTGGCAAGACAATCGCCCTTTCCGCCGTTTTCCGTTTCGGTTGCCAGAATCCTGCCAGCTTCCTCCGATCCGCCCCCAATCCCCGGAGAGGGGGGCGGCGGTGCGGGGCGGCGCTCGGGCCGATTGCCGACGCGTGATTTTGGTATAGTAAGAGTCTCGCCGGGATGCGGTTCTGTTCGGGCGCCCGGCATTCCACAGCGGAGGCCGATCGTGAATCTTCCCGAGAATACATTTTACCTGGGCAAATTGTTCGATCTCAAAACCTCGAAAATCACCGACAAGCCCGTGTTCTACGATCCGTCGGACCTTACCACGCACGGCGTGATCGTGGGCATGACCGGGTCCGGAAAAACCGGGCTGGGCGTCGGTTTCCTGGAAGAAGCCGCGCTGTCCGGGATTCCGGCGTTGATCATCGATCCCAAGGGGGATTTGACGAACTTGTTGCTGCATTTTCCCGAACTCGAACCTGCCGACTTCGAACCCTGGGTGGATGCCGAAGGCGCGCGGCGCGAGGGCAAGACCGCCGCGCAGGCTGCATCTGAGGCCGCGGCCTCCTGGAGGAAGGGCCTTGCCGAATGGGGGATTCCTCCGGAGCGGATGAAGGCGCTGCAAGGCTCCGTGGAATACGCGGTCTACACGCCCGGATCGGAATCCGGACTGCCGGTGAGCATCCTTGCCTCCCTGGAAGCCCCCGGAGTGCCGTGGGAGGCCAACCGCGAAGTGTTGCGCGAAAAGATCTCCGGGACGGTGACTGCGATCCTCGGCCTGGTCGGGGTGACGGAGATCGATCCGCTGCGCTCGCGGGAGCACATTCTGCTCTCCAACATTTTGGAAAACGCCTGGTCCAGCGGGCAGGGGCTGAATTTCGAATCGCTGATCCTTCAGGTCCAGACCCCGCCGATCGCCAAACTCGGCGTGTTCGATGTCGAATCCTTCTTCCCGACCAAGGAGCGCCAGGCGCTGGCCATGCGCCTTAACAGCGTTCTGGCCGCGCCGTCGTTCCAAACCTGGGTCGAGGGACAGCCGCTGGATATCAAATCCCTGCTGTACGCGGAAGGCGGCCGCCCGCGCCACAGCGTTTTCTACATCGCTCACCTCTCCGACACCGAGCGGATGTTCTTCGTCACCCTGCTGCTTTCCGCCGCCGAACTGTGGATGCGCACCCGCAAGGGCGCCTCGGGATTGCGCGCCCTGATCTACTTCGACGAGGTCTTCGGATACCTGCCTCCGGTGGCGAACCCCCCGGCCAAGCCGGCGATCATCCGGATGCTCAAACAGGCGCGCGCCTTCGGCGTGGGCCTGCTGCTGGCGACCCAAAACCCGGTCGACATCGACTACAAGGCGCTCTCCAACGCCGGCACCTGGTGCATCGGTAAATTGCAGACCGATCAGGACAAGCAGCGCCTGCTTGACGGGCTGGATTCGCCGGGCGTGAACCGCTCCGCCTTCGACAAAATGATCTCCCAACTCGGCAAGCGCGTGTTCCTGCTGCACAACACGCACGCCAAGGCGCCGGCGGTGTTTCAAACCCGATGGGCGATGAATTACCTGGCCGGTCCGCTGACTCGGGCCCAGATCCCTGCGCTAAATAAACTCGTCGGGGCAGCGGCGGCAAAAACTCCTGCGCGGGGGCGGAAATCCGCCGCCGCCCCGCCTTCGAGCGCAGCGGCGTCAACCGCACCCGCCGGATCCAAGCGCCCGCGTGTGCCCAACGGGGTCGGCGAATTCTTCCTGCCGCAAACCTTGACCCCGCAGCAGGCCGCACAAATCGCCGGGCGCGGCGCACCGGCCGGAGCGAAACTCCTCTACCGAGCGGCGTTGCTTGCGCAGGCCAGGGTGCGCTTTTTGGAACGCAAGTACGGCGTGGACCAAACCGTCACCCGGACCGCCTTGGTCCTTCATCCCGATCCGCGGGGGGTCATCCGCTGGCAGGAGTTCCCCTGTGCGGCGATAGACGGAGCGGTGTTGCCGAAAGGCCCCGCGGCGGGCGCCGAGTTCGCCGCGCTCGAAGCGCCGCTGTCCGACGCCAAACTGCTTAAGGCGCTGGAAAAAGATTTCCAGGATTGGGCCTACCACGAGAGCTCGCTCAAGGTGACTCCGCCTCCGAAAGCCTCGGGGCCTCAGGCGGCGATCGACCGCAAGCTGGAATCCCTGCGCATGAAGCTGCAGCGAGAGGAGCTCGAACTGCAGCAGGATAAATCCGAGATGACCCAGCGGACGATCGAGGAGGTGGGTACTGCGGCCGACACCATCTTCGGCTTGCTCACCGGCCGCAGCCGGCGCCTGACCACGTCGCTGACCAAGCGCAGGCTGACCTCAAACGCCGCCGCCGACGTCGAGGAATCCAAGCAGACGATTGAATCGCTTAAAAAACAGATCCAGGACCTTGAACGGCAGAAGACGGCCGCGGCGCCCGCCGAAACCGCGGAGGTAACCCTGAGGCCCGCGAAGAAGGACATATACGTGGATCTGTTCGGCGTCGCCTGGGTGCCGCAATACCGCTTGTCCGACGGAGCGGAACTTTCGGGATACTCCTCGTAACGGGCGGTGGAAGACGGCATGGATGCGGGTTGACTTGCCCCGGAACAGCGCCGGGACCGGGCCAATCAGCGGAGAGTCGGTTTGCTCCTCCGGCCGGGCTTGTCCCTTGCGAGGCGGGGGAGGAGGCCGGGGTTGCTCGCGCGCAGAGCGAGGGCTGGGGCGTTTCTTCCCCGGCCTCGGCATTCTGTGGAGGCCGTATGACGATTAAAGTCGTCTCCTCCGAAAAACGGTTTTCCGGCCGGGCGCTGGGCGTCCGGGTGGACCGCATCCGACTGGAAGACGGCCGCGAAACGTCGCTGGAAATCGTCGATCACCCGGACTCGGTGGTGATGGTCCCGGTAGATGCCGACGGGGGAATCTGGTTCGTGCGCCAGTACCGGCACGCCGCCGGACGCGAGATCCTCGAATTACCGGCCGGGACTCTGAATCCCGGCGAGGCGCCGGAAGCCTGCGCCGGCCGTGAACTGCGCGAAGAAATCGGATTGCACGCGGAGCGGTTGACCCGCATCGGCGGATTCTTCCTGGCGCCCGGGTACGCGACCGAGTTCATGCACGCCTATTTGGCGGAAGGATTGCTTCCGGACCGGATCCCCGGCGACGAGGATGAAGCGCTTTTCCCGGAAAAGCATCCCCGGGATGACGTCCGGCGCATGCTTGGGTCGGGAGGCTTCGAGGATGCCAAAACGATTGCGGCGCTGAGCCTGGCGTTTCAGAAAAAGAATCCGTAATCCGCGCCGGCGGCGCTCCAAGAAGGCAAGGCGGAAGCGCTTCCTGTTCGCTTGCGGCCGGCCGCGAGTTTTTCCAACCGGCCCCCCGATTTTGCCGGCCGGGATTCGTGGTTTTCGAAAGCGGGTTCTGGTAATATCCCCGCGAGCCGCTATCATGCCGGAGGGAAGGTTGGTGTGGGATCCAAAACCGGCAATCCACGGAACCGCCCGTCGATATTGCTTATCGCTTCCGGAAGAAGGCGCGCTCCGCGCGTGCGGTCGGTCCTGGAAGACGCCGGCTTCCGCGTGGAGGACGCCAAGCCGAAGCCGTTGCTGGGCAGAGGGAGAATGGCCGGAGGTCCGGTCTCTTCGCGCAAGAAATCCGCGCCGCCGTTGGCTGCGCCGGAGGACATCCCCGCTTCGCAATTGCAGCAGGATCTGCGCAAGTATTCCGAAACCGTTTCCGCGGTGCTGAAAATCCTCGCCGGCCTCTCGCCGGGAATCCAACTGGCTGGGTTGGGGTTGTACGATCCTGCCCATGCGTCGTGCGTCCGTCACCTGTGTTTCGGGCCGCTTGCCCGCCGAATTCCCGAGGCCATGCCCTGGGACCGCTTTCCGCTGCTCCGGATCGCGTATCAAAAAGGGAGCGCGGTCTACCTGTCGGATGCGGCCGCGGAATCGGATCTCTTCCCACTCAACGGGGGGCATTGCGGCGGCTGTCTGATTTTACCGGTCCCGGCGCAGGACCCGGTGGGGATTCTGTTCTTCGCGCACGACCAGGCGGAACCCTTGGACGCAGCGACGTACGGGGTCGTGTTATCCTTGGCGCAGGCGCTGGAAACGGCGATGGAAAACGCCGTGTTGCACAGCCGGCTGGCCGTCTCGGAGGCGCGCTACCGAAGCATTCTGTTCGCGGCGCCGTTCCTGATCGCCTTGCTCGATTCCCAGGGAACGGTGTTGGAAATCAATCCCAAGGCGGTGCGGGAATTCAAGCGCCAGGGAATTCCGGCGAAACGGGTGATCGGACTGAATCTCCTGCAGTATGCGGGCGTCCCGGACGAGATGCGTCGCCTGATCTTGGATGCCCTGGAAAGCAGCGCGGCGGTCAGCCGCGAGAAGATCAGCATCGTCCTGCCGCGCGGGGTGGAGGTTTTCCGCGTCCATGCCTTCCCCATGCGTGGGCGGAATCCCGCCTCCAAGGAATTGCTGGTCATCGGTGAGATGATCACCCACTACCAGCAGTTCATGGACGACGCCGAACGGACTGAGCGGCTGGCGGCGATCGGCCGCGTGGCGGCCTCGCTGGCGCACGAGGTCAACAATCCGCTACAATCGTTGCGATCGCATCTGGAGCTCATCCGCTCCTATCCGCTGAACGAGGAGGAGCGCGAGCAGTCGTTCCGGATCCTCGAGCGCGAGGTGGAGCGGCTGGATGAAACCACCCGCCGGGTTCTGGGCTTCGCCCGTCCGGCGCCGGACATCCTCCAGCCGGTTTCCATCAGCGGAATTCTCGAGCAGGCGCTCGCGCTGAGCAAGAATTACCTGCGCAACCAACGGGTGGAGATTCGGACGACCTTGCCGGAGGATCTACCGCCCGTGCTGGCCGCCGCCGGACAGCTGATCCAGGTGTTTCTGAACATCATCCTGAACGCTGTGCATGCAATGAAAGGCGAAGGGCATCTGGAGATTAGGATCCGGTCGCTGGGGGATCGGGTGGAAGTGGTTTTCGCCAACGACGGGCCGCCGATTCCCTCAGAATACCTGCGCCGGATATTCGATCCGTTCTTCACCACTCGCCCGGAGGGGACCGGATTGGGGTTGAGCATCTCGCACGCCATCCTGCAGCGGCATCACGGCACCATTCATGCGGCGAATCTGCCGCATCGCAGGGGAGTGGAGTTCGTCATCACCCTTCCGTTCGCCTCTCCCCACGCCTAGATCGGGGGAACCTCATGGATTCTTCCGCGACACCTCCGCTTCTTCCCGAAGCCCGGATCCTGATCGTCGACGACGACGCGCATGTGTTGCTGGCACTCAGCCGATCTTTAAAATTAAAGGGGTACCCCTACGTTGACGAAGCCCGCAGCGGGCCGGAAGCGGTGGAAAAGATCACCCGGATGCCCTACGACCTGATGATGCTCGATATCCGCATGCCGGAAATGGACGGCATGGCGGTGCTGCAGAAGGCCCAGCAGCTCCGCCCGAACTTGCTGGTGATCATCCTGACCGGCCACGCCGCCATGGAAAGCGCGCTGGCGGCGCTGAAATCCGGTATGGTGGTGGATTACCTGCTGAAGCCGGCTTCGCTTGAACAGGTGGAGGCCGCCATCCGCAAAGCGCTCCGCAAGCGGCTGACCGAACTGCAGCAGCGCCATTCCCTAGAAACGGCCATTGCCGCCCTCGAGCAGCTGAAAACCGATGCGCCCATGGCGCCGGGCTCCGGCACTCCGCTTTCGCTGGAGCGCTTCCTGCACGCCGGACCGGTTTCGCTGGACCGGGAAAACCGGCAAGCGACTCTGCAATGGGAGGGCAAAGTCCATTCGACCGCCCTCACCGCCAGCGAGGAAAACATTCTGGCCTTGTTGATGGCCCGGCCGGGGGATGTTTTCTCCTCCCGACGCATTGCGCGCGAGGCGCTAAACTACGAATTGAACGAGAACGAGGCCAAGAGCATCGTGCATCCGCACATCGTCCGCCTGCGACGGAAAATCGAACAAGATTCCAAGCACCCGGGATTGATCCGGACGGTGCGCGGGAAGGGGTACACGCTATCCTTGGAGGAACGCCCGGCGAAAGGCGAGGCCGAAGCCTGATCCGCAGTCCGGGTTGGGGGATCCGGCCGGCGGACTACCTCCGCACTTGGAAAAGGGTAAAAGAGCAGTTGAGTCCGCCCCGCCCGGCCCAGAACGAGGCTCGGCTGACATCCCCTTGCTTTCCCTCGCTTTCCCTCGCTTTTCCTCGCTTCGCTCGGGACAGGCGCTCGGGACAAGCGCTCGGGACAGTTGCTCCATGATAGGTTCGGGCACCTTTCCCGTAAACGCGCCGGGACCGGCTTCCCAGCCCAACATTTGCGAATGAAGATTTGAATTGGTCTGAAGCCATCTAGCTTTGGAGAAGGACTGGAAGATAGTATCCCGGAACGCCTGTCCCGTGCGGAGCGTGGGACAGTGGAGGGAGGATGGGATGAGGGATAACTGAAGAGATCCGATTTTCCCTTTAACACATCGCCTTCTGATTGTGTCGTCATTCCCAAGTTTTTTGGGGAATCCAGGAATTAGGAAGCGTGAATGCCCGCTGGATACACCCCGCTGCACTGAGCGGGCGCGGGCAAGCCTCTTCAGATATCCAACGAATTCACGAACCAGGATACAAGCCGGGCTGAGAGGCTAGCCTTATAAAGGTTTTTTTCCAATAAACCAATAATTTTCCTTCCTTTTCTATTTTCTTGACTCGCTTCTGATCCCATGGTATTATGCTTTTCATTCGATTAGCACTCTAAGCGGTAGAGTGCTAAAGGAGCAATTAGGTGCTAAAGCTGACTGACCGGCAGGAATTCCTGCTGGGTCTGATCGTCCGGGAATACGTGGAAACGGTCCAGCCCGTCGGATCGAAGACTCTGGTGGACCGGTACCATTTGAATTTCAGTTCAGCCACGACCCGCAACGATATGATGACCCTAACCGAGCAGGGATTTGTACGCCAGCCGCATACGTCGGCCGGCCGGGTACCGACCGAGGAAGGGTATCGGTACTTTGTGCAGCGGCTGCTCGGCGACACCGAACTGCCGGCCGCGGAGAAACGAACAATCAGCCATCAGTTCTTTCAGGCGCGGGGGGATGTCGACCAATGGATGCGGCTTGCCGCGGCGATCCTGGCGCACCATTCCAGCGCGGCGTCGTTGGTGACCGCCCCGACGGCGGACAAGGCGGTTTTCCGGCAGCTTCAACTCGTCTCCATCAAAGGCCAGCAGGTGCTGCTGGTCCTCGTGCTGCAGGGCGGAAAGGTTCAACAGCAGTTCCTCACGCTCGAGGAGCCGCTCGCCCAGGAGGATCTCTCGCGCGAAGCGGCTCAGATCAACCAGCGGTATGCCGGCGCGGACGTGGAAAAGATCGAAGCGGCCTTGGAGAAAACGCCTCCGCTGGCGCGGGGGATCCTGGCGGTGGTGGTGGAATTGATGCGCCGGGCGGATTTTGTGGCGGCCGCCGAGATGGTGCACGACGGATTGACCAACGTCCTGAAGACGCCGGAGTTCGCGGATCCCGAATTGGTCAGCCGGACCCTGCGCATTCTGGAAGAACAAAGCCTGCTCGGCGGATTCCTCGCCCGCGCGCTGGGCTCGGACGTGGGCGGGGTGCAGGTGGTCATCGGCGGCGAAGGGAATTGGGAGGACCTGCGCGACTGCTCGATGGTCATCGCCCGCTACGGGGCGCCCGGGTTGGCCACCGGAGCGCTCGGCGTGATTGGACCGATGCGGATGGCCTACGGCCGGACGATCTCGGCCGTGCGTTATGTCTCCTCCCTGATGAGCGATTTGGTCTCGGAAACGCTTAGCGGATAAGGGTGCGGATTGGAATGCCATGGAAAAGGACATGAGCGACATCGAAAAAAACGATCTTGAGGAAACGAAAGCCGGCGAGGCTGCGCCGGGCGCGGCGCCGGCGGAAACGGCCGGGCCGGATCCGGAGGCCTTGCGCGCCGAGCTCGAGCGGGCCAAGGCGCAGGCCGAGGAATACCTGGACGGATGGAAACGCGCCCAGGCTGAGCTTGTGAATTACCGCAAACGCGTGGAGCGCGACGCCGGCGAGGCGCGCCGGTCGGCCGCGGGCCGGGCCGCCGCCCGCTGGTTTCCGGTATTGGACGATTTTGAACGCGCGCTCAAAGAACGGACATCTTCCGCGAACCTCGAGCAGTGGGCCGGCGGCATCGAGTTGATCTACCGCAAGGGGATGGCGGCGCTGGAGGCGGAAGGTATCACTGCGATCGAGCCGGCGGCGGGGGAGCCCTTCGATCCCATCATGCACGAAGCCGTCACCCGGGAAGTCTGTGCGGACCGGGAGGACGGAGAAATCCTGGAAGTGGTTCTGCGCGGATACCGGATGGGCGACCAGTTGCTGCGGCCGGCGAAAGTCCGGGTGGCCTGCAAACCCGAACCGCAGGAGTGAATCGCGGCAGGCCGCGCCCGTCCTTGATCCGCATATTGGAAGGAATGCCAAAGGAGAAAAAGCCATGGGAAAAATCATCGGCATCGATCTGGGAACAACCAACTCCGTCATCGCCGTAATGGAAGCCGGGTCTCCGAAGGTCATCCCCGCGTCGGAGGGATCCCCTCTGGTGCCGTCGGTGGTGGCTGTCAACCCGAAGACGGGGGAACGCCTGGTCGGCCAGCTGGCGCGCCGGCAGGCGGTGGTCAACCCGGAGAACACTATCTTCTCGATCAAGCGCTTTATGGGCCGCAAGTTCAACGACCCTGAAGTTCAGCGCGCGATCAAGCTCGTCCCCTTTAAGGTCTCGGCCGCCCCCAACGGCGACGTCCAGGTTCAGATGGGCGGCAAGGATTACTCCCCGCCGGAGGTCTCGGCGATGATCCTTAGCAAGCTCAAAGCCGACGCCGAAGCCTATCTCGGCCAGTCCGTCACCCAGGCGGTGATCACGGTGCCGGCCTACTTTAACGACTCGCAGCGCCAGGCGACCAAGGACGCCGGACAAATCGCCGGATTGGAAGTGATGCGGATCATTAACGAGCCGACGGCGAGTTCGCTGGCCTACGGCCTCGACAAGAAAAAGGACGAAACCATCGCCGTGTACGACCTCGGCGGCGGGACCTTCGACATTTCGATCCTCGACGTCGGCGACGGGGTGTTCGAGGTTAAATCCACCAACGGCGACACCTTCCTCGGCGGCGACGACTTCGACCAGCGGGTGATCACCTGGATCGCCGACGAGTTCCTTAAGGCCGAAGGGATCGATTTGCGCAAGGACCGCCAGGCGCTGCAGCGGCTCAAGGAAGCCGCCGAAAAAGCCAAGATCGAGCTCTCGACGGTGATGCAAAGCGAGATCAACCTGCCGTTTATCACCGCCGACGCCTCGGGCCCCAAACACATGACGATGACACTCACCCGCGCCAAGCTCGAACAGCTCACCGGAGACCTGATCGAACGCTCGATCCGTCCGGTGACCCAGGCGCTCGAGGACGCGCACCTCAAGCCGTCCGACATCGACGAGGTCGTCCTGGTGGGCGGGATGATCCGAATGCCCGCGGTCCAGGAGGCGGTGAAAAAGATCTTCCAGAAGGATCCCAACAAGAGCGTCAATCCCGACGAGGTCGTGGCGATCGGCGCGGCGATCCAGGCCGGCGTGCTCGGCGGCGAAGTGAAGGACATCCTCCTGCTCGACGTCACCCCGCTGACCCTGAGCGTCGAAACCCTCGGCGGCGTGGCCACCCCGCTGATCGAACGCAACACCACCATCCCGGCCCGCAAGAGCCAGGTCTTCTCCACCGCGGCCGATATGCAGACCAGCGTGGAGATCCACGTGGTCCAAGGCGAACGTCCGATGGCGCTGGACAACAAGTCCCTGGGCAAGTTCATCCTCGACGGCATTCCGCCCGCGCCGCGCGGCATCCCGCAGATCGAGGTCACGTTCGACATCGACGCCGACGGGATTCTCAAGGTGACCGCGCAGGACAAGGCCACCGGCCGCTCGCAGCACATCACCATCCAGCCTTCCTCCGGCTTGGCCAAGGAGGAGGTCGAGCGCATGACCCGCGAAGCCGACTCGCACCGCGACGAGGATCGCAAGCGCAAGGAGGAAATCGAGGTCCGCAATGCCGCCGACAGCGCGATCTACTCCGCCGAAAAGCATCTGCGCGAGTTGGGCGACAAGGTGCCCGCGGGCGTGCGCGACGACGTGAACGGCAAGGTCGCCGCCCTGCGCAGCGCTCTCCAAGGCAAGGATACCTCCGCCATTCAACGGGCGTCCGAGGATCTGGCTCGCGCCCTGCAGGCGATCGGGTCCGCGATGTACGGCGGCGGCGCCCCGGGCGGCGGACCGCAACAGCCGCCTCCGGGTGAGACCCCCGGCGGGGAAGGATCCGGCGGAACGGGCGGAAGCGGAGACGTGGTGGAAGGGGATTTCAAGCAGGTATAAGGACGCAATCTGGCGGGCTTTTTCCCAACCGACTGACATCCCTATGGTCCCCCCAAATCCCTTCCGGATTTGGGGGGACAGCGTGCTTCAGGGGGGTTGAGGAGCATCCCGAAACAAAATGCCGACAAACCGCGACTATTACGAAATTCTGGGCGTGCCGCGCAGCGCCGATGGCGATGCCGTCCGCAACGCATACCGCAGGCTGGCCAAGCAGCTGCATCCGGATGTCAACAGGGATCCGGCCGCCGAGGAGCGCTTCAAGGAAATCAACGAGGCCTACGGGGTGCTTTCCAACGAACAACGCCGCGCCGCCTACGACCGGTTCGGGCACGCCGGCTTGAACGGAATGCCGTTCGGAAACATGGCCGGCATGGGGGACCTGGGCGACATCTTCGACGAATTCTTCCGCGGCTTCGGAATGGGCGGCCGACGGTCCGGCCGTTCTCCGCGGCGGGGAGCGGATTTGCAGATGGAAGTCCGTCTGACCTTCGAAGAAGCGATCAGCGGCATAAAGAAGGATTTGGAGGTCACCCGCTCGGAGGTTTGCTCCGCCTGCCGCGGTTCACGGTCGGAACCCGGCACCTCGCCGGTCCGTTGCAGCGTTTGCGGCGGGAGCGGAGAGGAGCGGCGCGTCCGTCAGACCTTCCTGGGATCCATGGTGAACGTCACCGTCTGCTCCAAGTGCGGAGGGACGGGCGAGGTCGTTTCCAACCCGTGCAAGACCTGCCGCGGGACGGGCCTGGAGAAGAAAACCCGGACTCTCCAGGTGCCCATTCCAGCGGGCGTGGACGACGGCATGCAGATCCGATTGGCCGGGGAGGGCGAGCCGGGGGTTTTCGGAGGACCCCATGGAAATCTGTTCCTCCTGATCCGGGTCCAGGAGCATAAATTCTTCCGGCGCAAAAACAGCGATCTGTGGATGGAGGTCGGCATTAATTTTCATCAGGCGGCCCTGGGCGCGCAAATCCGTGTCCCCACAGCCGCCGGCGAGTCGACCTTGCACATTCCCGCCGGAACCCAGCCCGGGCAGGTTTTTCGACTGCGCGGAAGGGGGATGCCGCACCTGCAGCAAAGCGGCCGGGGGGATTTTTTCGTCGTGGTGAACGTCGTCATCCCCGCGGCCCTCTCCGGCGAGCAGAAGAAGCTGCTCGCCCAACTTGGGATTCCTCTCGACGAGTCCGCGAAACCCCAGGAACGGACTCTGCTCGATTCCCTGAAAGAATTCAGAAATGATTGATCGGAACGCCCCGACGGCCTGGCTGGAGGCTTCGATCCGGGTGGACGAGGAGCTTTCGGAGTCGGTCGCCGACCTGATGGCGCGCTTCGCGCCAAGAGGCGTTACGATCAGTTGCGATTCGATCGAGCCGGACCCGGACGGCACGGGCAGGCCGCGCGGCCCGCTGACAGTGCGGGTGTACCTCCCCTGCGACGCCGGGTTGGATGAGCGCCGGGCGGGGTTGGAGGAAGCCCTTTGGCACCTCGGCCGGATACGCCCCATTCCGGATCCTGTCTTCCGGGAGGTGGTGGATACGGATTGGGCGTTGGAGTGGAAAAAGCATTTCCACCCCTTGCGGGTGGGGCGGCGTTTGGTGATCGTTCCTTCCTGGACCGAGTGGCGGGCGGCCGACGGGGATGTGGTTTTACGGCTCGATCCGGGGATGGCCTTCGGGACCGGGATGCATCCGACCACGCAGTTGTGTCTGGAAGCGCTCGAACGGCGGGTGGCCCCGGATACGGAGTTGATCGATCTGGGATGCGGTTCGGGGATTTTGGCGATCGCCGCGCTTCGCTTGGGAGCCGCCCGAGCGGAAGGCTGGGATATCGACCCGGAAGCGGTGCGGGCTGCGCGGGAGAACGCGGCCGCCAACGGTGTCGCCGACCGGTTTGAGGTGAATCCGGGCTCCCTTCAGGATCTGCTGGACGGAAGGCGGACGGCTTCAATCCTAGCGGCAAACATCCTGGCGGGGGTTCTGCGGGATATGCTCCGCGCATCCCTGGCGGAGGCTGTCCGGCCGGGGGGAATCCTGATTATTTCCGGAATTCTCGCGGAGCAATCGGCGGTGGTGGAAGCCGGCTTGGCGGAAAACGGCCTGCGGTTGTCGGAGAAGCGCACCCGCGAAGATTGGGTGGCATTGGTTGCGGAAAAGAAATCGGGCGGTTCGGCGGGATTTTCGGGAAATCACGGATAAAAAAGGGGTTGTGTCTGCTCCGCGCATTCAATATTGAAAAGGAATTCTTTGTCTGCTTATCCCGATGCGGGAATTATATTACCGGCTGAAAAACCCGTTTTCATCTCCCCCTCATCCCATCGTTCTCCCAACCAATCCCTGAAGATTGATGGCTCCGAATAATCCCACCCATTTTTCCTCGGTTTTTAGGTTGGGAAGCCGGCTCCAGTGAAATACCGGGACAGGGTTTAACCTTGTCCCGAGCGCCTGTCCTGAGCGAAGCGAGGGAAAGCGAGGGAAAGCGACCGAGCGGCGGAGGAGGGAAGGGCTGAGAAAATATGGGGATTTTTTCGGAGTGCTGGATGGGCTCGAATCTCGGCGAGCCCTGTGGAATTCCGTGCGCTGAAGTGGAAGCACAAGAAATCCGCGGAAAAAAGAACCGCCCCGCAACCTGCGGGGCGGTTCGTATTTAAGTGGTGGTTGCGGCTTCCCCGGTGGGTTCGCTTTCTCCGGAGGATTTCTTGAAGCGATAGGTGATCCGGCCGCGGTCGAGGTCGTAGGGCGAGAGCTCCACTTTAACGCGGTCTCCCAGAAGGATGCGGATATAATTTTTCCTCATCTTCCCGGAGAGATAAGCGAGCACGGAGTGGCCGCTGGACAGCGAAACTCGAAACATCGTCCCGGGCAGCGCTTCCACGATCTGGCCTTCCATTTCGATTTTTTCTTCCTGCTTTGCCATGCCCAACTCCCGGCCGGCCATGCCGGCCGCTTCCTGCCGCGCGGGACGGAGGAAATTAATCCCCGCTGTCCACCTTGCGTTCGCGCCGCTTAAGCCTGCGGATGGATTTTTTCTTTTGGATCCGGCGCAGTTCGCTTTTGGAGACGAACCAGCGCTTTCTGCGGACCGTGCTCAAGATGCCCGAACGGGTGACCTTTTTTCGGAATCGTTTAAGCAAACTGTCCTGACTCTCGTTCGGACGAAGAACGACCGTTGCCATGTTGTTCACCTCCTTTCCGCGCCAGGGGCTGCCTCGGCCGGAGAGACAAAAACTCGACGCTAGCAAATCACGCCGAGTTCGGGATCAAAAGATGAGGCTTGGAAAGAGAGGATCGGGGTCGAGGATCTCCTCCGCAAGCAATCCTTTAATCCTGCAGCCTATACAGACAGCACCCTGCGTATGGGCTTCAGGTTCAGCCGGGCCGGTATACCACCGGACAAGGATCATCAACCTGAAAACCGGAGGGATTATACAGCCCATCCTTGGGGTTGTCAATTTAAAGAGGTTTTCGAGGTGGGGGGGCGGATCCATTGTATAGAGCAAAGCCTGAAGCTTGGTTCCAGCTCCCGGCCGGGGGATGCCTCTTACGCGGAATGCCCCGGCCTAGTTTCCCGCCCGTTTTTCAAGGCTCTGCGTGGAGTTGCGCTGATCGAAAATGGGCGGTTTCTGCGTGCCCTTCCATCGAAGAGCAGCCTCCTCCCGGCCGGATCCGCCGAAAGAATAAGGGTTTTTGTAATAAGGGGCTCAAGTTCGTCGTCCTGGGCTTTCCCTCGCTTGGATTCCTACAGACTCGGGGGTAAAAGTTAGGGACGGGCGCACGCGCGTGACCTCTGCATCGACTCCGGAAGGGGATACCTTTAGCCAGGGTCTTTGGAGTCTGTTCCATTACGAAGCGGGAGGAGTTTGTAGATTCTTTTCTTGAAAAAAGGCAGGTCAAGCCGGGGCCCTTGGGTGGCATGCCCTGCGGATTTCCGGGACGTTCCGGTTCACCGCGGGGCGGATAACTTTCCCTCGCTTTCCGATTTCCGGCCTTTCAGGTACTTCTTCATACGTTCTTCCACGGTGTGGGCGTCCAGATCGACAACCGATACGATTTTATCCTTCCCCTTTTCCCCGGCGATGATCTCCAGTGAGGAGGGGCGTACGCCGAGGATGTGAGCCAGCAGTTCCAGCAGGGCCTTGTTGGCCGAACCCTCCACCGGGGGCGCGGTCAGCCGGACCCGCAGGGTGCCGTCCGGGGAGATTCCCGTCAATTCGTTCTTCCGGGAGCGGGGGGTCACATGCACCGCCATCGCCGATCCAGTCCGTCCGTCATGAAATCGGAACCGACGCATGATTTCCTCCTAAGGGAGCAATCCCGTCAGGATCGTCGCCACGACCTGGACCAGGATGAGAAAAACAAAAGGGCTGAAGTCGAGCATCCCAACCGGAGGGATAACGCGGCGGATGGGAGCCAGCATCGGTTCAACGATCGAGGCCAGGGTCCTGCGGAATGCGTGGTACGGTGGAAACACCCAGGTGGAAAGGATATAAATGAACACCAGCAAAGTCAGCAACAAAGCCAGCAGGTTGATGAAATTTTCCATTTGCCTCTCCGGGATATCCGCCCTTGCCGGACGATTATATCATCGGCGCCGGGGGGGGGCGCGCTTCCCGCATCCGTCCGGAGGCCGAACAGCCCCCGCCCGATCCGGAGCAGGGCGGCGCTTTCCTCAACGGCGGGATCGAAATCGTCCGACACCCCCACGGAGAGTTCCTCTCCGAAACGATCCGGCAGCTCGGCCCGGGCGGCATCCCGGCGGAGGAGCGGCTTGCGGAAGAAAGGGCGTGCCGGCTCGGGATTGTCGGAGGACGAAGCCATCGTCCTCAATCCGATCACGGAGGCCGGGAAGCGATAGAACGCCCGTCTTTCGCGGAAAAGGGTTTCCCAAACCGCGGGGTCGTCCGCCGGCAAGCCATATTTCGCGGATCCGGCGGATGCTTCGCATCCGGGCAGGATGCGGAGGGTCCGCCGCGCTACGCGGCGAAGCGCGCCGGCCGGACGGCCAACCGGTTGTTGGCGACGGAATGGGTCCAGGGGAACAGTTCCGCCGTCGACCGGGCTTTGCGGCTTTGGACATGGCCGATACTGTGCCGGGCGGTCTAAGGAGGAAGTGCGCGGATTTTCGGTTCGGCTCCCTTCCGGGAATTTTCGCCGAACTCCCGCACGCCGCAGGCGAAAGCTTTGGGGACAGCTTGGAGCAGCTGACTTTTGGAAACCGCAATCAGACAAATGCCGGCGGGATCGCAGTTCCTCCGCGCCGACGCGGCGGCGATCCGTACGCGGAGGGATCGCAGCCTACCTTCAAATTGGGGTGTTCATTTATATCCGATGGTTCTATTCAAGCCACATCATCGCGCCGAAACGCCCGGTGCGGCCGTGCTCGGCGCGGTGGGAGAACCAATCTTCCGGGTGGCAGGCGGTGCAGACGCCGGCCAGTTCGATATGCTTCACGCCCGCCCGGCGGAGGGTGAATTCGTTCGCCTGCCATAAATCCAAATGCAGCGACCCGCCGCGCCGCGAAAACCAGCATTCGCAATCCGCGCCGAACGCGGAGCGGAACGCGCCGGCGACATCCTCGCCGACCGCATAATGGTCCGGCCCGATGGAAGGTCCGATGCCGGCGCGGATGTCCTCCGGCCGGGAGCCGAAATGCAAAGCCAGCGCCTCGACTGCGGATTCGGCGATCCGGGCGGCGGTGCCCTTCCATCCGGCGTGCGCGATCCCTCCCGCCCGGCGGACGGGATCGAACAGAAGGATCGGGACGCAATCGGCGAAGCGCAGGCACAGCGTGAGCTTCGGCGAGTCGGTCACCATCCCGTCGGCCTGTGGAATCGGCTCCCCGGCGGCGCGCAAACGGGCCACAAGGATCCGGCGAGAATGGACTTGGGAGAGTTCGGGGGCCAGCCCGGGATCGCGCCCGAAGAGGGCGAATGCCCGACGGCGGTTTTCCGCGACCGCCTGCGGATCGTCGCCGATCACGGCCCCGAGGTTGAGCGATTCGTACGGAGCGAGGCTGACGCCCCCGCGGCGGGTCAACACGGCGTGCGCCGCGCCGGCGGCCGACAGCCAGGGGAAGCGGAAATAGCGCAGACCGTCCTGTTCGAAGAAGGTCATGCCCGGGGAGCGGGTTTGGCGGGGAGGTCTTCGTCCACGCTTTCCTGCACGTACGGATAGGCGAACCAGGCGCTGGTCAGACCGAACATCGCGCCGGTCACAACCCGCAGCAGCGGCGTGCTCTCGCGAAACGGGAAATGCAGAATCGGGATGTACGAGAGGAGCTGGGTGCCGCCGTCGAGTCCGATGGGGAAGATGCCCAGCAGAATCCACAGCGACCAATGCAGCGGCTTCACCTTGCCCCGCAGGAAATGAAAGGCGATCCCCGCCAGCAGCAGGGCGGAATAGATCGCCACGTCCCGCTGGCACAGCGCCACTTTGTATCCCAGGCGGGCATTCCCGACAAAGTCGCGCGAGGCCCAAAGGTCATCCGGATTGATCCCGGTGACCTCTTCAAAATCGGCGCGCAGGTAATACGGCTGCTCCCCGAACAGGTAAAAAGAACGGAATCCCAGTTGGTGACAGGAAAACCGGTAAACGTTGTAGATCCACGAAGCAGGGGTGACGGCCCCGACCTTCATCAATACCGGGGCGAGGAACGCCACGCCGAGATACGCGCCGAGGAAAACGTTGAACACCGCCAGCCAATGCCGGGAAAACCAACCCGCGCATCCGTCGGCGGCGGAAGAAAGCGCCCGGACCGGGCGCGGGACGCGGGTTTCCCGCTGGTATTCCCCGATCGCGCGCCCAACGGCCAGCGCGCTTTTCAACTCCGGAAAGGTGAGGGGTGCGGCCAGCCGCCGGCCGTTTACCTCGGCTGCCGGGACCTCCCCGCCGAACGCGCGCTTCCATTCCGGGCGGGAATCGACCTCGCGGATTTCCAAGGTATGCGGATACTCTTTCTGCAGGGAATCGGACCATTCCTGGGCGGCGGCGCAGGCCGGATCCTCCATGCGAAGGTAAAGCACCAGATGCAGGGTCAAGATTTTGCTCCTAGCGAATCCAAGGTGGTTTCCACGATTGAAAAATCCAGCGCGCCGATTTTAATCCGACGAATGACCCCCTCTGAATCTATGAAAAAGGTGGTGGGCAGGCCGCGCACCAGGTATTGGCCGCGGACCTCGCCGGCCGGATCCAGCAGGAAACGGACGGCGCCCGTCTCCAGCGCGTCGACGAAGGGGCGGACGCTTTCCTCCGGCTCGCCGGCGTTGATCCCAAGCACCGCCAGCGATTCCGGACGGTCCGCGGCGATGCGGTCGAGCAGAGGAAGTTCCCCCAGGCACGGTTCGCACCACGTCGCCCAAAAAGCCAGGATCACCGTTTGCCCGCGCAATGCCGAAAGGCGGATCGGTTCGCCGTCCATCCCGGGCAGGGAAAATTCGGGGGCGGGCGAGTCGACCATGGGGGCGGGCGCGGCGGTGAGCGGCGTCGTGTGCGGGAAGGCGCCGCCGGGATCCGGGACGGCATCGCCCGGCGTGTACCAGAACGCCGCGCCCGCCCCCGCGCCGAGAAGGATTCCCAATCCAAGCACCCCGAACAGCTTCACGCCCCGCATGACGGATTTCCCGTTCTACAATCCGATCTCCCAGCCGGGCAGCCAGCCCGCGAGGAGCGGTAATTTATCGATGGCGAAGAATACCCCGAAAACCGCGATCGCCAACCCGGAGGCGGCGGAGATGTACCGGCAAAGCTTGGTCAGCCGCCTCAACCCGCTCCCAATCCGGTCCAGCAGAAATGCGACGAGCAGGAAGGGTGCGCCAAAGCCCGCGGCGTACACGGCCAGCATCAGAATTCCCTTGCCCGGCGAGGCTTCGTAAGCCGCCAGCGTAAGCACCGATCCGAGCACCAACCCGATGCAGGGAGTCCATCCGCTGGCATAGACCAAGCCCATTAGCGCGGAGGACGCCAGCCCCCAGCGCGGATCCGGATGCGCGTCGGGGCGGGGGCCGTACTCCAGAAAGGGGATTCGCAAAATGCCGGCCATCTGCGCCCCGAAAACCACCATCCCAATGCCGCCGATCCGTGCGATCCACCAGCGGTAGGATAACAGCAATCGGCCCAGGACCGAAGCGGTCGCCCCCAGGGCGATGAACATCAGGCTGAAGCCGAGCACGAACGCCGCACCGTGGACCAGCACCCGCCAACGCGCGACCTTCGCGGGGTCGCATCCGACGGCGCGCCCGGCCAAATACGCCAGATACCCGGGCAGGATCGGCAACGCGCACGGCGAGAGAAAGGATACCACTCCCGCCAGCCAGATCCACCCCAAGGAATATTCCGGGACGGTCAACCGCGGATTTCCTCAGGCGACGACTTTAACCCGGGTGCCGCCGGGCATGCCGATTTCCCGGTCGCCGAGCGGGTAATCCACCGCGGGGGCGGTCCAGCGGAAAATCCATTTGGCGTCCTCGGGCCGGGCGTTCACGCATCCGTGGGATTTGGGGATGCCGAAATCGTTGTGCCAGTGGGTGGAATGGATCGCCTCGCCGTGGCCGGAAAACAGGCAGGTCCAGCCCACGCCCACCAGGTCGAATCCGGATTCGCTGTCGCCGCCGCCCATGCGCATGCCGATCCGCTTGCGCCAGATCGGATGCTCGCCCAGGGGAGTCGTCCAGTTTCCGGTCTCCGGATTCTTCCCGCCCGAAGAGATTACCGCAAAATACACCTCTTTTCCGTTTTCCAGCGCCGAAAGGGTTTGCACGGTGCGTTCCAAGCGGACGACGATCAGCTTGTCTTCGACTTCGGGGGAGATCGGAGCCAGTTCTTCGGCGGGGATCACCCGCAGCCCCTCGGCGCGGGCGTACATCGGCGCCTCGAGCTCGTCCAGAAAATACCAGATCTTTCCCGTATCGTCGGTAACGCTCTTCGTCGCGGGATAAATGGAGGCGCCATACAGGATGGTGGGTCGGTCGCCGGGTTGGAGCAGGAAATTCGGAGCGTATTCATTCGGCGCCGTCCGACCCTGGACCCAGGGCACGGTCACCTCGACCCACACCTTTCCGTCGGGGATCTCCGCCAAGGGGGTTTGGATCCGAAAATCCATCGGGAACACGTATGGAGCCCATAGGTAGCCTTCGGGGGTTTCGAACCAGCGGTGATTGTGCGGATCCATCGCCGGGCCGCGGCCGACGACTTCGCGGAGAATTTCGACCACCGCATCCTGATATTTTTTTCCCACTTCGGCCGAGTCCGCGTCGGGCCGGCTGCGCAGCGTGAGGGTGGCCAGCACACGGCCCAAACGGGTGCCGGGGGTAAATTTTTCCTTCCAGGTATCGATCGGGTCAACCGGGATTTGCTGCCACGCTCCGGGGAAGGCCTTTTCTAAAAGCGGAGAACCCGCTCCGAGCGCGGCGAGTTGGAGAAATTTCCTGCGTGAGATCGGCATCTTGAGCCTCGGCGGAAGGATAACGGCTTGCGGGTTTTTAGACAAGGGCGGTGGGAATTCCTGCCCTTTCCTTCCCACGGTTATCCGTAGGAAAATAGAAGGACTGAGGGGGGCGGAAAAAAGGAGGAATGCCTCTATGCTTTCCTATCGCAAGGAACTCTGGTTCAATGTGCCGTCGCGCCGCGCCTTCATTAACATAACCGAGCAGGTGGCGCAAGCACTCGGGGAGAGCAAGATCCGCGAGGGGCTGGCGCTGGTGAACGCGATGCACATCACCGCGTCGGTTTTCATCAACGACGATGAATCCGGCCTGCATGCGGATTACGAGGATTGGCTGGAGGGACTCGCGCCGCACGAGCCGCTTTCGCGTTACCGCCACAACCGCACGGGCGAAGACAACGGCGACGCGCATCTCAAGCGGCAGGTGATGGGGCGCGAGGTGGTTGTGGCGGTCAGCGGGGGCAAGCTGGATTTTGGACCCTGGGAGCAAATTTTCTACGGGGAATTCGACGGCGGCCGGCGCAAGCGGGTGCTGATAAAAATCATCGGCGAGTGACGGGGTTTGGGGACGGCGCTTAAGACCTTGGGCGGCCCGACGGGCGCACGGAGATACAATAGGGGAGCGGACCGGGAACCTGCAAACCGGATCCCCTATAATGGTGGGTTGTCCGCGGCGGAATCGGCCTGGGGAAAGGACGGATGCGCATGGAACCGTTTTCCATTTGGCAAGACCTTTTGGATAATCCTTGGATCTCCCTGGGCTTGGCTGCTGTCCTGCTCTTTCTGGCATGGATGTTGGGCGGCTTGCTCTCCCGCCTGGTTGTTCGCCTGGCGAATAGGATTTCGTTCCCGGAGCGTCTGGCCCGCGTCATCCGCCTTCCCGATCCGCAGGGGGTTTCGTCGCGCATTAAACTGTTGATCCGCTGGATCGTCGTCCTGTTGGCGGCCTGGTGGGCGTACCGGCTGCTGGCTTCCAACCGGGAGATCGTCTCCTTCGCGGACAGCCTCCGAAACGCCGTGCGCGGAGCATTCCAGCTTCCGGCGGTGATGTTCCTGTTCGAAGTGGCGCTGATTCTCCTGGCAACGATCCTCCTGACGCGGATCATCGGCTGGCTCCGGAGGCGTTTTTCGGACCTGGCACGGATCCTCGAAACCGAGCGCGGCAGGCGGTTGACGGGATGGAGGATCCAGAAATTGCAGCTGCTTTCCGCCGGTCAGGTCACCGACTTCCTTCAGCTGGCGGCTCGCTATGCCCGGTACGCGATCAACCTGCTATTGGTACTGGTCTACCTGATGGGGGTCTTCAGCATCTTTCCGCAGACGCGCGGGATCGTCGCGGAAGGGATCAATGCCTTGGCGGAGATCCTGGCCACGGGGTGGAAAAACTTCGTGGACTACCTCCCCAATTTATTCTCCCTGATCGTCGTGGTGGTGGTGACGTACTTCGGCTTGCGGGTGATCCACTTCCTCTTCCGCGAAGTCGAAAAGGGGACGATCGCGCTGGCCGGTTTCCAGCCCGAATGGGCGATGCCGACCTACAGCATCATCCGCATCCTTGCCGTCGCCCTGGCGCTGATCCTCGCCTTTCCCTACCTGCCGGGCTCCTCCTCGCCCGCCTTCCAAGGGGTGTCCATATTCCTCGGCGCGCTGATTTCGCTCGGCTCCACATCGGTCGTCGGGAACATCGTCGCCGGGATCATTCTGACCTATGCGATGGCCTTCCGCGTCGGCGACCGGGTGCGGATCGCGGACACCGAGGGCGACGTGATCGACAAGGGGCTGATCGCGACCCGCATCCGCACGATCAAGAACGAGGATATCACCATCCCCAACGGGATCGTGTTGGCCAACCACATCATCAACTACAGCGCGGTGGCGCAGGAACACGGGTTGATCCTCCACACCACGGTCACCATCGGGTACGACGCCCCCTGGCGGCTGGTGCACGAAACCCTGATCCGCGCGGCGCTTTCCACCCCCGATATCCTTGCCAATCCGAAGCCGTTCGTTTTCCAGACCAGCCTGGACGACAGTTACGTCAGCTACGAGATCAACGCCTACACCCAGGAACCGGTGAAGATGGCGGTCACCTATTCCAACCTGCATCAGAACATCCAGGACAAATTCAACGAGGCCGGCCTGGAAATCCTCTCCCCCAGATTCAGCGCCGTGCGCGACGGCAACACTTCCACCATGCCGCCGGGAAGCCGTCCGAAGGGATACCGGGCTCCATCCTTCCGGGTGAAAATCGAAAAGCGTGAATAGCGTCCGGAGCCTCCGCTCCGGCAGATGCCGACCGCTGCCCGCCCTTGACGGAGGGCTCTGTATGGAAAACGCGCCGCTGATCCGGCGCGTTTTCCATACGTGGGAAGGCGGAGGGATCCCGGACGGGCCTCACGCGGTGCGGACCGGAGAGGGCTTGTCCGTCGGTTGATCTTCCGGATGGAATGCGACCATCGACAGCAACCGTCCGAAGGCGCGGATGTCCTCCGGGTTCTCGCCGACGCGGTAGCCCATGATGCCGACCAGTCCGCGCAGCGCCGCCGGATGGCGGCGGCCGTAGTCCAGCATTTCCTCTCCAGCCCGATCCGGAGTCAGGAATTCGGCCCGCATGTTCCAGCGGCGGCGGCCGGATTGGACGAACGCCTGCGGACGGGAACGGAGATTTTGGTACCAATCGGATTGCGGTCCGAAGCCGGCGGCGACGACGAAGACGCTTTTCTCCTTGTCGTGCCGCACCACTTCCAGAACCGTCCTCCTTTCGCGTCCGGTCTTCCGGCCGGAGTGGATCAGCAGCAGAAAGCGTGTGCCGAGCAGGCCGCCCAACCCCAAGCGAAACAATCCGATCGGAAGGCGGAAGGCGAGGCGCGCCAGCCCGCGCGGGGGGCGGACGTCACGGATTTTTTCGACCATGGATCCTCCTTCATACGCTCCGCTTGGGCCAGAAGGCTCCGGTGCGCCTGCAATACTCGGCGTAGGCCTCGCCGTAGCGAAGCAACAGATCCTGTTCCTCGGCATAGCGCATCATGGCCAGAATTGGGAAATACACAAGGGAAAAGAGAGTCAGGAATGGCGAATGGAGCAGCAGGCCGATCACCGGGTATAGGAAGACCTCCCCGACAGCCTGCGGATGACGGATCTTGGCGTAGATTCCCCCGTACATCGCGTGGTCCTTCTTCGGGCGAATGGTCTCCCCGCCGGCGTCGCGGACCCCAACCAGCATCAGGGTTGCGGCCGGAATGCCGATTGCGGCGGCAATGACGATTGAGATCCACCACGGCCAGGGAAAATGATCGGGGAGGGGAGTGGCGAGCGGGAAAAATCGATACAGAATGTAGTTGCCCGTAATGACCAATTCCAGCACGGAGGCGACGACCCGGTAATAATAGCAGCGCCGATAGGCGCCGGGACCGATGATTTTCTCCTGGCCCGCCGGCCTGGCGCTGAGCACATAAAAGTACAACAGCAGAATGGAAGCTACGAGCAGGATGGCGAAGTTGATCCAGGCGGCCATTTCGATGCCTTTCTTATGGAAGGATGGGCTTGCGGCCCGGGCGTCCGGCAGGCAACGCGACGACGAGGAACAGGCAGGCGAGCATATCCAACCCGCCCAACGGCAGGAAGAACATCGCCCAGATCACGGTGGCCCAGGACAGGAACAGAGTCGGCCAGAAACCCCGCATCCGGTTGCGCAGCACACCGACGGCGGCGGCGATCCGGCCGCAGGCGAAAAACGCACAGACCGGGAACAGGGCAACGGGCTGGGCGTTCATCAACTTCTCCGCCTCGGCGAGAATCCACACCGGGTGGAGGTTCGGCAACCAGCCCGCATGAAAAGCGGCAGGTAGAACGTGTCGCCGATTTCCATCCCTCCGTACAGCAATTCGGCCAAGCCGGCGGCCACCAGGGAATGGTTCCTTCTCACCAGTGGATCGACCATAATGTCCCTTTCGCGGGTGGTGTCCGTCCCCGGACGGATAAGCGGCGGTCCCGCGGCAGCGCTTTGGCGGCTTCCGCCGGATTGAGCTGTTTCTGCGGCTCGGCTTGCAGTACGAACACGACCGCGTTTATCACGCCTACTTTTCCATGAACAACAGCAAACGCAGGAACCTCCCCGGGTGCCGGAACGGGAACAGTGCGGAGGTTTGACGGATGTACTCCCGGTGCGAATCGCCGTACCTGCTGATCAGCTCCCGATCCTCCACGTATCCGGCGGCGACCGAGGGCAGCAGCGCGATGATGGCGGCCAGGAGCGCGCCGGGGGAGTTGCGGAAAAAAGCCAGCACGAAGGTCATGCAGATCAGCGTGAAATACAACGGATGCCGGATCAGGCCGTAGATCGACCCGTGCACCGCCGGGGTTTCCTCGGGGAACACGGAGTAGATGTCCATCCCGTGGGTCAGCATGTGAAATCCGGCTTTTTCGATGTGGATCGAACTCAGCAGGGCCGGGATCAGCGCCAGGATCCCCAGACCGAAGGCCAGCCACGTCGGCAGCAGGGGCGCACCTCCGATGAAGAGCGGGTGAAAACAGCACGCGTACCAGGCGATCAGAATCGGAAGCATCAGATGGTAGAAGTGAGCCTGGTACGCCAGGGATCCGTATTTCCTCCGATAAGCGCCCGCCGAGCGGATGTGAAGCCAATCGAGGAAAACCGTGACGGCGGCCATCAGCAATTGGCCGAGCAGAGGCGCGCAGCCCCCGATCCGATGGAAAGGGAGGAATAAAAAGATGCAGGCCGCGATCAGGACGAGGAGGTAGAGGATCGTCAACAGAACCGCGCCGGGGCTCCGAAGAGCCGGAACTTTTTGGAGGAACACCGCCAATTCCTTTTTACGGAACATCTCCGCCTACGTCTCCGTGAAATATTCCCTCACCGGTGCGCCGCCGCGCGTGGAAGCGCCCGGCGGATCTGCGCGGCGTGCGAATCAAAATGCCGTTTGACGTATCCGAACAAATATTCCATCGATACCTCGCCCGTCAACAGCGGATCCCAATCCGGATACGGCAGGCGCTTGGCGAGGTCCATCTCGGAAAGCGAATCCAGGACCGTGGTGACGGCGGTGTGGGCCCGGTCGTATTCCGCGGCGAGGAATTGGCGCGAGGGATTGCCCGCGCCCCAGCGGGTCAGGCGGGCGTTGAGCCAATCGAACAACCGCCGGGGGATCAGTTTCGGGACCAGGCGGTAGATCCAGCGCTGTCCGCCGATCATCTGGACATCGAGGACCATGAAGCGCGGGGCAAGGCTCATGTGATACAGCACCTGTCCGATCGTCCAGGCAGGGTTGCCGCTGGGAAGCGAGAACGACTGATCGGGGATCGAATCCAGCAGGCGGTGGAACGCCAGGCGCGTATCCTCCATTTCCCGGCCGAGCCGGTTGCGGGCGCCGGTTTCGGCGGCGGTCATGTCACTTCGTTCCTTTCCAGCCCCACGCCCGGGCGAAGCGCGGATTGCGGGCGAAAAACAACTCCCGCACCGGTCGTTCCACCAGGTTAAGGGGACAGGCGAAGTTTATGCAGTGCGAACACATGATCCGCCGCATCAGCGTTCCCAACCCAGCGGCCGACGCGGCGAACAGGGCCAGCAGGAGCCATTGCGACCCGGCGATCAGGACAACCGCCGGGTAGCCCGCGATCGGCACCAACCCGCTGAAGAAGACAGCGGTTTCGGCGCGCGACATCCGCCCCGGCCGATATTTCCACAACTTCGGGGCGCCGTAATTGGCCCAGCATTGCAGTGTGCGGGTGCCCGGCTCGGCGTAGTGCGGGCAGTGCGAGCACATCACGCGGATCTCGACCAGCAGGAAATAGACAAGGCAAACGCCGATCCAGGGCAGGAGCAGCCAGCCGTTGATGCGGGCGATCCCGATTCCGCCGAGGATGAAGAGCGGCAGGGCGAAAACGAAGAAGCGCACGAGGCCGCGGAAGCCAAAATGGCACTCCAGGCGTCCGTGCACCGGGCAGCCCTGGCAGTCATGTGCAGAGCAGGTGGAGAGGGGTTTGTGGGGGTCGAGGAACAAGCGGTTCATTTGCGCACCAATCCTTCGAGCGTCAGCGCCATCGTTCCCCGCAGCTGACGTTCGGGGTCGAACAGCTTCGGCGCGTAGGCCCACAGCAGCATGGTTCCTTCCAGCGCGGCGCCGACGGCGATCGCTTTTTCCCGCGGGTCGCCGCGGACGAACTCGCCGCTGTCCATCCCGCGCCGGATGACCGGCTCCATGAAGGCCAGGAAGCGCCGCAGGTAGCGCTGCATCACCCTCCGCACCATGGCGTTGCGGAAGGCCAGCGCGTAAAATTCGTAGATCACGGGGGCGACCTTTTGGATCCCGCGCAGGTCTTGGATGAACAGGTCGAGGAATTTTTCGAGGCATTCGCGCGCGGAGCCGCCTTCGGACGAGAGGACCTCCATCGTGCGGAACTCCGCGCCGAACAGCAGGTCGGAGATGGCGATGATAATCTCTTCCTTGCTTTTAAAATACCAATACAGCAGGCCCTTGCTGAGGCCGGATTCGGCGGCCACGTCGTCCATCCGGGCGTCGGCGAAACCCTTGCGGGTGAAGACCTTGATCGCCGAGTCGATGATCTGGGACCTGCGTTCCTCGCTGACGTCGGGTCGGGGCGCCATCCGGCCTCCAAGATAATTGACTGACTGGTCAGTATATTAGCATCGTTTCCGCGGATGTCAACCCGGACCGGCCGAGGAATCGGAAATCGGCTCCCTGGAGTGCGGGGCAAAGGTCCGGAAAGCTTTTTTTCGGGAAGGAGAGGGGAATCGGAACGGGGAAAAACCGGATTACGAAAACTCGTCCATCAGCGCCGCCCATTCCTCGTCCGTCAGCCCGATCCGGCTGCGGACCAGCGGCCCGCCCTGCAGCGACGGCTCTTCCTCGGCGAAGGTCGGCTCGTCGATCTCATACAGCACCCCGATCGGCAGCTTGTCCTCGCGCAGGGCCTGGCGCAAGGCCGCGTCGCGGTCGGAGGGATCGTGCCGATCCTGGTCCAGCTTGACGATCAGCGGACGGTAATAATCGTAGGAAAAAGACTTGTTCCAGGTGACGCAAGGGGAGAGCACGTCGACCAGGGAGAAGCCCTTGTGGGCGATGGCGCGTTTCATCGTTTCGGCCAGATGGATCGGCTCGCCGGAAAAGCCCCGCCCGACGAACGTCGCTCCGCCCGCTACCGCCAACGCCAGCGGATTCAACGCGCATTCCGGATTCCCTGCCGGGGTGGATTTGGTTTTATGCCCTTTGTAGGAAGTCGGCGAAGCCTGCCCGGTGGTCAGCCCGTAGATGCGGTTGTCCATCACAATGTAGGTGAGGTCGAGGTTGCGCCGCATGGCGTGCAGGAAGTGCCCGGCCCCGATCCCGTAGCCGTCGCCGTCGCCGCCGGTGACCACCACCGTCAGCTCCTTGTTGGCCATCTTGATCCCCTGCGCCACCGGCAGGGCCCGGCCGTGGAGGGTGTGAATCCCATACACGTTCAAGAAGTGCGGCAGGTCCGAGGAGCAGCCGATCCCGGAGACGACGACCAAATTCCGGCGATCGAGGTCGAGCGCCGCGAAGGCGTTTTGCAATGCGTTTAGCACCCCGAAATCGCCGCAGCCGGGGCACCAAGTTCGACGCACATGAGATCGGTAATCTGACGCTTGGCTCATTCGTAGGTCACCGGAAGATCCAACTCGGCGGAGATGAGCGTCTGCACCGCCGGAGCTTTGGGACGCAGGCAGATTTCCAGCGCCTGCACCAGCGGGCCGGCCGAGAACGGCTCGCCGTCGTACTTGCGGACGGCAAACGGGATCGAAAACCCCGTCTCTTGGCGGACCAGGCGAGCCAGCTGCCCGCTCTGGTTGTTCTCCACGCACACGCAGCGTTTAGCGGCTTGCAGAATCGGGAGCGCGCCGGCCGCCGGGAACGGCCACAGGGTCCGGAACTGGATCAGCTGGGCGGAATGCCCGGAATCGGTCAGCGCCCGGCGGGCTTCCTCGAGGACATGGTACGTGGATCCCCAGCCGACGATGGTGAGATCCGCGTCCTCCGGCCCCTCGCACAGGAAGGCGCCCTCCGCCGTATCGCGGCGGACGCCGTTCATCTTGCGCATCCGTTTTTCCACCATCCGGGTGCGCATGGTCGGGTTGGTGTACCAGTCGGAGATCAGAACGCCCATTTCGTTGTGCTCGTCGGACGCGGCGATGTGCATGCCGCCCGGCGTGCCGGGCAGCGCGCGCGGGGAAACGCCGCTGACCGTGTCGCGGTAGCGCAAATATTCCCCTTCAGCCGCCTCACGCACGGTTTCCCCGCGTTCGATGGGCACGCGGGCATTAAAGTTCTCCGGATCGACGACGACGTTCCGTTCGGAGAGGTACAGGTCCGACATCACGATCACCGGCATCTGGTATTTCTCGGCCAGGTTGTGGGCTTCGATCACCGCGTAATAGGCGTCGACGGGGTCGAGCGCGGCCAGGACCGCCTTGGGATATTCGCCCTGCGAGGCGCCCAGCGCCTGAAACAGGTCCCCCTGCTCGGTCTTGGTCGCCAGTCCGGTCGAGGGGCCTGCGCGCTGGGAGAGCACCGCCACCACCGGGGCCTCGATCATCCCGGCCAGGCCGATCGCCTCGGTCATCAGTGCGAATCCGCCGCCGGAGGTGCCGACCATCGCCCGGACCCCGGCGTAGCCGGCGCCGACCGCCATGTTGATCGCGGCCAATTCGTCCTCGGCCTGCTTCATCAGCATCCCGTAGCGGGCGGCGCGCGGGGCGAGCCAGTGCATGATCGAGGAGGCCGGGGTCATCGGGTAGGCCGAGTAGAACTTGCATCCGCCGGCGACCGCCCCCAGACCGATGGCCTGGTTGCCGGTGATCACCATCCGCCGTTTTCCGTCGCCCTCCAGGGCGATGGGACCGGGGAGGGACAGTTTCTTCTCCGCATGGTCCCAGCCCCGGCGGGCGACGGCCACATTCAGGTCGGCCAACTGCGGTTTGCGTTTGCCGAACTGGTTGCGGATCGAGCCTACGAAAATATCCCACGGAATGCCCAGCAGGCGCATCAGCGCGGCCAAAAGAATCGTGTTTTGCATCACGGGGCTGTTGGAAAGATCCCGGGTGAGCTCGCCGACGGGGATTCCGTGCAGGGATGCGGCGGCGGAGGTTTCCGGCGGCTTGACCGAATCGGCGTTGAACAGCGCGGCGGCCGACGGGCGGGCGGCGGGAAGATAATGATTCAGCACGTTTTGATTCAGGGCAAGGAGGAAATCCCACTTTCCGCCCTGGGAGAGGACGGGGTGCGCGCCGACGCGGATTTGCAGGACTACTTCCCCGCCGCGGATCACGGACTGGTAGGAGTTGTGGGCGAACGCGCCGAGCCCGCAACGCGCGGCGGTCTTCATAAAGATGTCGCCGGCCGAGGCGATCCCTTCCCCTGCCTCGCCGCCGATCCAGATTACGGCTTCCCGTCGAGCATCCATAGAATGAACCGGGTTTAAAGATTCGGAGATCCGACGTAAGTATTGTATCCGGTTTTCCCGAAATTTGCCCGTTTTGTAGCCGACCGCTCCTGCCCGGCTTTTGCGCCATTTTTCCATGGAAGGAACCGCCGTCGATCCGTATCGGCGGCGGAGTAGGTCCTCCATGGAGCCGAGGGTTGCCCTCGATCATTGCGTTATCGGATATACTCAGAAGGCCAGCAGTTCGCCCCGATCCAAGGACAATAATCCGTTTCACCGGGAGGATTCCATGACCGACGCCTACCTCGACAGCCTGCTTGGGAAAAACGAGGCCATCTTGCTCGTCGCCCGCCAGCACTGGCTTGTCCTGCTGGTGGAGACCATCAGCGAAATTCTCCTCACGCTGGTGGTGCTTGTCTTGACCGTTATTCTGGCGGTGGTCGTCGGCCCGCTCGCATTGCTGGGGCTCTTGATCCTCATCGCTCCGGCGATCAGCACCACCCGCGATTTCCTGTATTGGTACAACCGAAAATACGTCATCACCTCGCGCCGCGTGATCCAGATTTCCGGCGTGATCAGCAAGAACGTCGCCGATTCGTCGCTGGAAAAGGTGAACGACGTCAAACTCGCGCAGTCGTTCTTCGGCCGTCTGCTCGGATACGGCGATATCGAGATCCTCACCGCCAGCGAACTGGGCGTAAACAAAATCCAGCGCATCGGCAATCCGATCCTCTACAAGACCACCATGGTCAACGCCAAGGCCCAACTCGAATCCGGCGAGGGGATCCGGACGGAGGGCGGCGACGTGCCGGCGCTGATTTCCCAATTGGATTCCCTGCGCCAGAAGGGGGTGATCACGGATCAGGAGTTTCAGGAGAAAAAGGCAAAGCTGCTTTCGAAGCTGTAAGCCGAAGCCGTTCCCCGCCGGGAATCGAGGAGCGCAGAGGAACGCCCGCGCATGGGATTCTTCGGCGCCCGGCAGAGCGGAGTTTGTGCGCGGACGCGAAAGGGGATAACCATGAACCCATCCTCGGGAAGAACGCCGTCGATACCGTCTATGTGGATCGGCGCCTCGGCGCTTTTCTTTTTGCTCGCGTGTTCCGCCGCAGACCGGCTCGTCGCCACGGCAACCCGCAAAGCCGAGGAAACCGCAACCCTTCGCCAAGCATCTCCCACCGGCACGACCGTGCCCTCCCGCAACCCCACCGCCACCCGCACGCCTGCGGCGACGCCGATCCGCGCCGGAACCCCTGGAATCGGCGTGCCGTTCCTGATCTGCGATACCGCGGTTACGGTGCTTGGCTGGGAGGATGTCCCGCCCGGCGAGTATTTCAAGCCCGAACCCGGCAATCGATTCGTCGCCGTGGAAGTCGTGCTGGTCAACCTGGGGTCCGTGCCGGTGGACACGGGTTACTTCTTCTTTTTCCTCTTGGATGGGCATGATGAGGAAATGCCCTTGGGGTTGTTTTCCATCACCAAGGCGCACGGGACGGTTCTGTTCGGAGGTTTGGCGCCGGGGGAACGGATCCGCGGGAAGGTGGGCTACGAGACGCCGGAAGAGGAACAGGCATTCTCGTGGAAGGTCTCGTGCTACAACGTGGATCAGCTCGAATACGAGGAATGGATCGTCGACCTGGGATCCCAGCCCCGGTCGGCGCCGCCTCCCGGCCGGTTTGAAGGGGAAACCTTCGCCGAGCCCCTGCCGGTGGGAGAGACCGCACTCGTCCGATCTGTGGAGATCACCCTGAACCAGGCGCTTCCGTATCCGGAGGACTTGTTGGATCCCGATAGCCGCCGGCCGGTGTCTCCGCCTTATGATTGGATGAAGTATCTCATCATCGATCTGACATTGGCAAACCGGGGCGAGGCGAAGGCGGAGTTAACCAGCTTCATGGATTTCTACGTTCGGGACTTCGAAGGGTGGAGGTATGGAGTCATCCACTGGGCCGACCGGGCGGTGGAGGATCCTTTCGAGGATTACTTTACCCTTGGGTGGGGTGAAAGAATCACCGGCCAGCTGGTTTTCCAGGTTCCCGCCGACCCCCGAGATTTATACTTCGTTTTCGAACAGGGATACGGCAGGGAAAGCCAACGCGCGTATTTTCTTCTGCCATAAGGGGTCGGGTGCGCCGGCCAGTGCGTCTTCGCGCAGGCGGATCGGCCGCCCTTAACGGACGGATCAAAATCTCTCACGGATTAAGTAGTTGGGCCCGCTAGCGCGGGCCCAACTACAACCACCTTGGAGGGAGAGGGAGGGAGGAGAGAATTTCAGAGTGCATTTCGCACTCCGACTACGATGATACTACTTTTTCCAGTTTGCGTCCTAGTGACGTTTGTCATGTTCCGCGTTACACATCCGCCGCGGAGTTCATCCGTCCACCGGATGCGGAGCGCGGTTTTTTGGGATTTCCCCCTTTGAAGCGCGCCAGATTCCCGCAAGGATTTCGCCACAATCCGGGCAGGCTCCGTCATCTCGGATTCGGTACTCCGAAATCGCATATCCTCGGCGGCGGATCAGCGTATGGCGGCATTTTGGGCACAGCGTATCCTCGAGTTCTTTGACCATCCCGGGCAGGTTCCCGGCGTACACGTAGCGCAGACCAGCCTCCTGCCCGATCTCGGCGGCTTTAGTCAGGTCAGCGGCATTCGTCGGGCGCGCGGAATCGTACTTGTAGTCCGGATGGTAGGCGGTCACGTGCCAAGGGATGTCGGGTGAGACGCCGGCCAGAAAACGCGCCGCCTCCCACAATTCCGCCGGGTCGTCGTTCAGACCGGGGATTAGCAGGGTGACCACCTCGACCCACAATCCCGCCTCGCGGGCGGATCGGATGGTGTCGAGCGTGGTTTTCAGCATGCCCCCGAGCGAGCGGTAGGTGGAGTCGCGCATCGCCTTGAGGTCGATTTTGATGCCGTCCAGGTGCGGGCGCAGGTAAGCCAGTGCTTCGGGGGTGGCGTAGCCGTTGGAGACGATCGCCGTCTTGCAGCCGCGTTCGCGGGCCTGGCGGAAGACCGCCGCCGCCCATTCGGCCGTGATCAGCGGCTCGTTATAGGAGGATACGACCACCTCGGCCCGCGAGCGGACCGCCGCATCGGCGATGCCCTCCGGGGCCGCCCGCCGGATCGACAGCCCCATCGCCTCCGACATCGGATCGCGCAGGGCTTGCGAGGAAATCCAGTTCTGGCAGAAGGAGCAGTGGAAATTGCAGCCGAGCATCCCGAAGGTGAGCGCGACCGCGCCCGGGAGCAGGTGGTAGAAAGGCTTCTTCTCCACCGGATCCGCCTGCAATCCGGCCACGTATCCCCACGGCATGAACAATTTTCCGCCGCGATTAAACCGCACGCGGCAAACGCCGCGTTTGCCGAGCCGGACCAGACAGCGGTGGCCGCAAGCGAGGCAGCGCACGGCTCCTCCCTCCTGCGGCTGCGCCAGCCCGGCTTCGGTGGAGAAGCTATCCAGCGTTTCCTGCAGGGTCGCCATACTATAGATTATACGGCGTGAGGCAAGGAGTTTATGAGCGCTCGTCCCGCTTGAATGCGCCTAACGGTCATCCGGGAGAGCTCGTCATGCCCGAGCGGACGGATCGGGCATCCAGTCCGAGCCGCGGGACGGATGCCGGAACCGCCCGCCCTCGCCGCGCATAAGCCGCGTTTGGTTTCCGCCGGATTCGGATTGTGCCATAATGGAGAGGCGCTTTCGACGGAAAGAAAAGGCAGACGACTTTTCCTATGCCCGATCCGCGCAGAAAATCCCCCCCAAAATCCGGCGGCCGAAAACGTCCGTCGAACCCTCGAACAGCGAGGTCCTTGGCAAGGAACGTCCGCAAGCCGTCGGATCCCGTCCTGTGCGATTTGGAAATCGCGCAGCGGGCGTCGCTCCGGCCGATCGCCCGCATCGCCCGCGAGGTTGGAATCCGGCCGGAGGAGCTGATGGCGTACGGGGAATACAAGGCCAAGGTCCGGCTGGAGATTCTGGAGCGCCTGCGGGACCGCCCGCTGGGAAAATACATCGACGTTACGGCGATCACGCCGACGCCGCTGGGGGAGGGCAAGACCACCCTGACGATCGGATTGGCGCAGGCGCTCGGCGCGCACCTGGGGAAGCGGGCGTTTGCCTGCATCCGCCAGCCCTCGCTCGGGCCGACGTTCGGGGTGAAGGGCGGGGCGGCCGGCGGCGGATACAGCCAGATCGTCCCGATGGAGGACGTCAACCTGCACCTGACCGGCGACACCCATGCCGTCACCGCGGCCAACAACCTGTTGGCCGCGGCGGTCGATGCCCGCTTGCTCCACGAACTGGATACCTTCGACGACGAAAAGCTCGCCGCGCGGCTCGCCCCCGGAGGGGTGTTCAGCCGCTCGCAACGCAAGCGGATGGAACGGCTGGGGATCGACGCCGAAACCGCGGCCGGGCTGTCCCGCGACGACCGGCGCCGGCTGTTCCGGCTCGACCTCGATCCGGACCGGATCGCGGTCAACCGCGTGATCGACACCAACGACCGGATGCTGCGCCGGATCCGGATCGGGCTTGGGGAAGAGGAAAGCGGCCACGACCGCCCGGCCGGGTTCGACATTTCCACCGCCAGCGAGGTGATGGCGATCCTCGCCTTGGCCTCCTCACCGGCCGACCTGCGCGAGCGGCTGGGGCGGATGCTCGCAGGCTGGAGCCGTGCCGACGAGCCGGTGACCGCGGAGGACCTGGGGGCGGCGGGGGCGATGGCGGTCCTGCTTAAAGACGCGCTTTTGCCGAACCTGCTGCAAACCCTCGAAGGAACCCCGGCCTTCGTCCATGCCGGGCCGTTCGGCAACATCGCCCACGGAAATTCCTCCATCCTGGCCGACCGGATCGCGCTTCGCCTGGGCGAGTATGCGGTGACCGAATCCGGCTTTGGCGCGGACATGGGAATGGAGAAATTCTTCCACATTAAGTGCCGCGCGTCGGGGTTGGCTCCCGACGCGGTCGTTTTGGTGGCGACGGTGCGCGCGTTGAAAATGCACGGCGGCGGGCCCGCCGTGCCGGTCGGGCGCCCCCTGGACCGCGCCTACCGGGAACCGAATCCGGCGCTGGTCGAGGCGGGATGCGCCAACTTGGCCGCGCACATCGGGATCGTGCGGCGCTTCGGCGTACCGGTGCTGGTGGCGGTCAATTGCTTCTCCTCGGATTCCGAGGAGGAGCTGGGGATCGTCCGCCGCGCGGCCGAACAAGCCGGAGCCGAAGGGGCTTTTTACTGCAGGAACTGGGCGCTCGGCGGCCGCGGCGCGCTGGAGCTCGCGGAAGCGGTCGCGGCAACGGCCGCGCGCCCGTCGCGGATGCGGTTCCTCTATCCGGAGGACGCGTCGATCCGCAGAAAGATCGAGATCCTCGCCGAGCAGGTCTACGGCGCCGACGGGGCGGATTTTCTTCCGGCGGCCGAGTCGAAGATCGGCCTGTACGAGGGATTGGGATACGGACACCTGCCGGTCTGCATGGCCAAGACCCACCTCAGCCTGAGCCACGATCCGAAGCTGAAAGGCGCGCCCAAGGGCTGGCGCCTGCCGATCCGCGACCTGCGCGCTTCGCTTGGTGCCGGATTCCTTTACCCGCTCTGCGGGGCGATGAAAACCATGCCGGGCCTGCCGACCCGGCCGGCGATGATGGACATCGATCTGGATCCGGAAACCGGGAAGGTGGTCGGGCTGTCGTGACCCCAAGCGGAGAGGAAGGAGGGGGCAGTACGCGGCCATGATTACGCATGCCCTGATGGCGAAAGCCGAATTCGGCGACGACGGATTCGTTGAAATCGATTCGCGATGGATTCATTACGTGGAAGCCGGAACGGGATTCCCGTTGATTCTGATTCCGGGATCCTACTCGACCTACCGGGTTTGGAATTCCGTCCTGGCGATCCTCGCCGAGCGCTTCCGCCTGTTCGCGCTGGATCCCCTCGGCGCGGGGGATTCCGACAAGCCGGCCGCGGGTTTCCGGTATACCATCGGCGAACAGGCGGATGCGATCGCGAAAGGGATTCGGTCCCTGCGCCTGGGAAAGGCGCATGTCGTCGGCGCATCCTACGGGGGCACGATCGCTTTCAACCTGGCCGCCCGCTATCCGGACCGGATCGGGAAAATCGTCAGCATCGAAGGCGGAATCGTCCGGCCGAAATCGCTTCCGGGCAGCCCGCTGGAAAAAATCCTGAAGTATCCCGTCCTCGGCGACGCGCTGATCGGCGCGATCCGCGCCGGATGGCTCAACGAAATCGCTTTGGACACGATCGCCGAAGGCTGGCCCATGACCAAGGCCGAGCGGGGCAGGATGCGGAAGGAGATCTCCTTCAACGCCCGCTCCGCTAAGCGGGCCGCCTGGTATTGGATCGGGCGCTCGCACGAAACCCTGACTCCCTTCGAAGAAGAGGCCAAACGGATCGCGGCGCCGGTCCTGTATTTGCGCGGCGGACGGTCAGAATTCTGGGAGATGGCCGCGGAGACGGTCCGCTTTCTGGAGCAGTACCTGCCGCAAGCCAGGATCCAGACCGTTGAAGATGGCATCCACGACCTGCCGTCGCAGAAACCGTACGCGGTGGCGGAAGCGATTCTCAACTTTCTATAATTGCTGTATCTGCTCAGCCTCAGTAATATTGAAATGAAATCCTGCTTTTT
>JAFGKK010000036.1 GCA_016928575.1 Anaerolineales bacterium | reverse complement strand
TTTTTGTATCCCCTATCTTTCCAATGCCCTTCAGCCATCTTGAATTTCTTTGCTTTTTCTGCAAAGATTTGATTGGTAAGGTTCTAAGGGTTGGTCCCGACCCTTAGGGTTCCCAAGGGTTCCCCCTTTTTCACCCAACCCTTCCCAACCCTTAGGGTTCCCAAGGGTTCTCCTTGACAATACTATATATTATATAGTATAATATATTATATATTATTGGAGGATATATGGCTGACCCCCTCCCCAACTTGGTTTCGGAACTGCGCGGTGGCACGTTCGTCTTGGCCGCGCTCAGCCGGCTTGAAGAAGAGCAATACGGATACGCCCTCTCTCAGCAACTGGCCGATCAAGGAATGGAGATCGACCAGGGAACGCTATACCCGCTCTTGCGCCGCCTCGAAAAGCAGGGCTTGCTGGAGAGCCGCTGGTCGACGGAGGGCTCCCAGCCGCGCCGCTACTACAAACTCAGCCGCCAAGGGCGGGAAGCCCTGCGCACGTTGACCGCCCAATGGCGCTCGCTTTCCGCCGCGCTGAACCGCCTGACAAAAAAGGACGCCTAAGATGACACCCGATCTGCTCGACCGCTACGTCAAAGAAGTCGGACGCCGTTTGCCGCGCCGCACGCGCGCGGATGTGGAAGCCGAACTCCGCTCGTTGCTCGCCGATTCGTTCCGCGACCGCACCGCCGGGAAGGCGCCGCCCGACCCGGCCGCGCTCGAAGCCGAACAGGCCGCCCTGCTGCAATCCTTCGGTCCACCGGAGCGGACAGCCGCCCGCTATGCCCCTCCCCGACGCTACCTGATCGGCCCGAATCTGTTCGAGACCTACTGCGTCACCCTGTTCGCCGCAGGGACCGGGATAACCTTGCTTGTCCTGCTATTGCTCGGACTCTCGCTGGCCGCGGGTGAGGGCGCCTTCATGCCCGAACTGTTGGATTTCGCGGGCGTGTATGTTCAATGGATGCTGACGGGGTTCGGCGTGGTCACGCTGGTTTTCGCAATCGTCGGGCGGTTGTTGCCGGAGGAATCCGAAGCCGGAGAGGAAGAGGCCGCCTGGGATCCGCGCGCGCTCCCCGAGGCCGAGGATTGGACCCGGCTGGATCGCCGCGGCGTCGTTTTCGAACTGGCCTGCCTGATTGTCGGCCTGGCGGCGTTGAACTTTTTCCCGCATTGGGCGGGATGGGGCGTCCCGGCGGCGGAGGAAGGCTTGGAGGCGCGTTGGTATTCCGTCCTCACGCTTTCGGATGTTTTTTTCCGCCTGTACCTGCCGCTCTGGAATGTGGACTTTCTGCTCTCGATTGTGCTCAACCTGGTTCTGCTGCGCCGCGGCCGCTGGGAGCATCTTTCCCGCATCGCCGAATTCCTGCTGGCCGTATTCGATATCTACATCCTGGCCTCCATGCTGGCCGGCCCGCCGCTTGTGCTCTTCCAGGGGGAGGTGTTTTCCGTTATGTCCGGGCTGCTGAAAGCCGGCCTGGCAGTGGGAATCATCGCCGCCTTGGCAAATGCGTTGGCGAAACTGCCGGTGATCTTCCGCCGGTGATGCGGGGTAGGAAACCGCGCCTGCCTGAAAAACGGCGGCCGTCGAAGGTTAACCCTTCCCGCCGCCGTTCGGATTCCGGCAATGCGGTTGTCCGCTATCAGCCTCGGAATGCCGGATGCAGCGAAGCCAATACCGCCTGAAAATCTTCCGCCAACGGCGCCTCGAACTCGCGCGGCGCTTCTTCGCCGGGGAGAGTGATTTTCAACTTCCAGGCGTGCAGCAATTGGCGTTCCGCCTTCCCCCCCTCGCCCCCCTGCCCCCTCTCCCAGCCCTTGCCCGCGCGTGTGGGGCTGTGCGAGGGCGTGCGGTGGCGAGGACCGTACACGGAGTCACCCGCCACCGGACAGCCAATGTACGCCAGGTGCACGCGGATCTGGTGCGTGCGGCCGGTCAGCGGATGGGCTTCCAGCAGCGTGTAATCCTCAAACCGCTCGCGGGTCAGGTAGAGCGTCACTGCCTCGCGCCCGCGCGAGGGTGGAACCACCGCCATCCGCTGGCGGTTGCGCGGATCGCGGCCGATCGGCGCTTCGATCCGCCCTTCGGGCGTGGGCGGCCTTCCCGAAACCAGCGCCAGGTAGGTCTTCTTCGCCGCGCGCCGCGCGAACGAATCCTGCAGCGCGCGCTGGGCCGCCATGTTCTTCGCCACCACGATCAATCCCGAGGTGTCCTTATCCAGCCGGTGGACGATTCCCGGCCGTTCGAGTTCGCCCACCCCGCCCACTTCCGGCGCGTGCGCCAGCACCGCCCCCACCAGAGTCCCGCTGCGGTGGCCGGCCGCCGGATGCACGACCATCCCGGCCGGCTTGTCGATCACCAGCAGGTCCGCATTTTCGAAAACGATCCGCAAGGGTATCGATTCCGGCTCCACGCCGGGAGGCGGCGTGGGAGGAAAGCGCACCGCGACGGCGTCGCCTTCCACAAGCGGCCGGGCCGGCTTGAGGGCCGGTGATCCGTTCACGTCCACGAAACCCTCTTCGATCAGTTTCTGCAGGTAGGTGCGGGAGTGCTCCGCGAGGCGCCGTCCGAGGAATCGGTCCAGCCGTTCTCCGCCGGCGTCCGCCGACAGAGTCCGGAGCTCGTCTTTCACGCCTTTTCCGCCTGAGGCGGCGGAACGGCGGCGGCCTTGTTGCGGTCGCGGAGGTATTCGATCAGCATGTCGAGCAGGAGCAGCGCCACCCCGAGCGAGATCGCTCCGTCGGCGAGGTTGAACACCGCCGGGAAGAAGCCGAACCAGATGAAATCGGTCACCTCGGTGCCGTGCAGCAGGCGGTCGGTCAGGTTCCCCAGCGCCCCGCCGAGCTGCAATCCGAGTGCGATCCGCACCAGCCACGAGGCGTTGTCGGAATCGCGGTAATACCAAATGATCGCCGCCGAGACGATGATCGCCATGACGGTGAACACCATCCCGCCCTGCTGGAACATGCCGAAGGCGGCGCCGGTGTTGCTCCAGTGGACGATGTGCATGTGCGGGCGGATCGCGTCGATCGGCATCCAGATCTCGCCGAAATCCAATTGGGTGCGCACCAGCTCCTTCGTAACTTGATCGGCCGCGAGGACCATGCCCGCGAGGAGGGCAAGCAGAACGTAGTTGCGGACTTTAAGCAAAGCTCGTTCTCCTTCGTTTTGGGTGATTCCTCGGGAGCTTGACCGACGGAATGTCATTGCTTCGGGGCTTTCGGCCCCTCGCAATGACATTCTACGTCTTCTCCAACGCCACCGTCAACGTTTCGCCGTCGAACTCGTCGGCGGTTGAATGCGCCCCCGCGGGAGAGGGATTTTCGTTCAGCTCCGCCGCCAGGGTTTCGGCGCGAATGTAATCGGCGTGCAGTTTCACGGCTTCGGCCAGCTTCGGCGAGGCGGCGTAGGAGAGTCGGATTCGGTCCGCGATCTGCAGGTCGGCGGTCTTGCGCAGGTCCTGCACGCGGCGGACGAATTCGCGCGCCAGCCCCTCGCGGATCAGGGTCGGAGTCAACTCGGTCGCAAGCGCCGCCAGGTCCGCGTCCTCCGCGGCGACGGCAAACCCCTCGCGGGCCGTCATCCGCACTTCCACTTCGCCGGGCAGGGCTTCCACTTCCGCGTCCTCCACCGTCACCCGCAGCGGCCGGCCCGCCATGAGCAACGAAGCCGCCGCTTCGGGATCCAGCGCCAGCAGCGCCGCGCGGACTTTGGGGAACAGCGCCCCGTGCTTCGGGCCGAGCGCCTTGGGCAGCGGATTGAGCGTGTAGGCCACCACTTCGCCCGCCGCATCCAGCGGCCGGATCTTCTTGACGTTCAACTCATCGGCCAGCAGGTCGGCGTACTTTTCCAGAATCCTCCGGTCGTCGGCCGAGGCGGCCGCGAAGGCGGCTTCCGCCAGCGGCTGGCGGACTTTCCGGTTGGCCTTGTTGCGCGCGGCGTGCCCGAGCGAGGCCCACACCAGCACCCGCCGCATTTCCGCGTTCAGCTTTTCGTCGATCATCGCGCGGTCGTGCTCCGGCCACGAGGCCAGATGGACCGATTCCGGCGCGTCCGGATCGGCTCCGACGACCAGGTTGCGGTAGAACTGCTCCGCCAGGAACGGCATGCTGGGAGCCAGCAGGCGCGCCAGCGTGACCAGGCATTCGTAGAGCGTGGCGTAGGCGGCGTTTTTGTCGGCGTCGATCGCCGCTCCTTTGCCTGCGGCGCGCCAGAAGCGCCGCCGGCTGCGGCGCAGGTACCAATTGGAAAGCCGGTCGACGAACCCCTCGATCGGGCGCGTGGCGCCGACCACGTCGTACGCCTCCATCGCCCCGGTGATCTGGACCGCCAGGCTGTGCAGTTCGGAGAGGATCCAACGGTCGAGCGCGGAGTAGGCCCGCGCGCTGCGCCCCCCCGCCGGATGCCCCAGCACGGCCAGGTTGACCAGCGCCTCGTCCGGCCGCCAGTCGTCGAGCGCGGAGTAGGTGACGAAGAACGAATACACGTTCCACAGAGTTAAGGTGAAGGTGCGGATCACCTCGCCCACCAAGTCGACCGAAAAGCGCTTCTCCTGGCCGGGCGGCGAGACGGTGTAGAGGTACCAGCGGAACGCGTCCGCCCCGTGGGCCTCCAGCACCTCCCACGGATCGACCACGTTGCCCTTGTGCTTCGACATCTTGCGGCCTTCGCCGTCGAGCATCAGCCCCAGGCAGATCACGTTCTTAAAACACGCGCGGTCGAACTGCAGCGTGCTGATGGCGTGCAGCGAGTAGAACCAGCCGCGGGTCTGGTCGATCGCCTCGCAGATGTAATCCGCGGGGAACTGCTGATTGAACAATTCCTCGTTCTCGAACGGATAGTGCCACTGCGCCACCGGCATCGCCCCTGAATCGAACCAGCAGTCGATCAGCTCCGGGACGCGGTTCATGCGCCCCTTGCACTTCGGGCACTCCCAGTGCAGGTCGTCGACGTACGGGCGGTGCAGGTCAAGCCCCTCCGGTTTCGCGCCGGATTTTTCCGTCAGTTCCCGGATCGATCCGACCATCTCCTGGTAATGGCAGTCGGCGCATTCCCACACCGGCAATGGCGTGCCCCAGTAGCGCTCGCGGCCCAGCGCCCAATCCACGTTGTTGGCCAGCCAATTTCCGAACCGCCCGCTGCGGATGTGCTCCGGGTACCAGCGGATCGTTTCGTTGAGGGCGGTCATTCTCTCGCGGAATTGGGTGGTGCGGATGTACCAGGTGCTGCGCGCGTAGTAGAGCAGCGGAGTGTCGCAGCGCCAACAGAACGGGTACGTGTGGTAGTAAATTCCGGAGCGGAACATCAATCCGCGGCTTTGCAGATCCGCGATGATCAGCGGATCGGCGTCCTTGACGAACATCCCCTTCCAAGGGGTCACCTGGGGGATGAAACAGCCCGCCTCGTCGACGGTCATCGGCACCGGCAGGTCGTTCTCCAACGACATCTGCATGTCTTCCGCGCCGAACGCCGGCGCCTGGTGGACCACCCCGGTCCCCTCGTCGGTGGTCACAAATTCACCCAGCACCACCCGATGGGCCTGCTTTTCCAGCGGCAGGAAGGTGAACAGCGGCCGGTATTTCCAGCCCTTCAGCTCACTGCCCTTGTAATCCCCGACGATTCTAACCTCCTCCCCCTCAAACACCTTCTCCACCAGATCGCGCGCCAGGATCAGGAATTCCTTTTCCCCGCCGGCCGTCCGGCGCTCGACTTTGGCGTACATCACCTCCGGATGGACCGCGACGGCGACGTTGGCCGGGAGAGTCCACGGCGTGGTGGTCCACACCAGAAAGGAAATTTTCGGATCATCCTTGAGCGGGAAGCGGACGAAGATCGAGGGATCGGGCGTGTTTTCGCGGTAGCCCTGGGCCACTTCGTGGTCGGAAAGCGGCGTGCCGCAGCGCGGACAGTAGGGAACGATCCGGAACCCCTGGTAGATCAGCTTCCGGTCCCAGAAGTTCTTGAGGATCCACCAGACCGATTCGATGTATTCGTTGGTGTAGGTGATGTAGGCGTCTTCCAGGTCGCACCAGTAGGCGATCCGTTCGGTCAGGCGCTCCCAATCCCGGATGTAGCGGAAGACGGAGGCCTTGCACTTTTCGTTGAACTTGGCGATGCCGTATTCCTCGATCTGATGCTTGTGTTCGAGGCCCAATTCTTTTTCTACTTCGATTTCCACCGGCAGGCCGTGCGTGTCCCATCCGCCGCGGCGCAGCACGTATTGTCCGCGCATGGTTCGGTAGCGCGGAAAAAGGTCCTTGAAGGCGCGCGCCAGCACGTGGTGAACCCCCGGGCGTCCGTTGGCCGTCGGCGGCCCCTCGAACAGGACGTAGGCCGGGCCGTTTTTGCGCTCTTCCATCGATCGCCGGAAGATGTTGCGCTCGTTCCAAAACTTGAGGATCGCCTCTTCCTGCCTGCGAAAATCGGGTTTTACGGAAACGGGTTCAAACATGTCATCCTCTCAGAGAACCTTTTCACCGCAAAGTCGCGAAGGGCGCGAAGTTGTTTATGTTTTCCCTCGCGATCCTTGCGTCCCCCGGCCCGCCCACCGGGGGCGGGCTTCGCGGTTCAAAGGCTTTTTGGGGGTTCTCCTTAAAAAACATTCCCGCCCAAGGAACAGGGACGGGAAAAACCCGCGGTGCCACCCTGATTTCCCCCCATGCGGGGGACTCTCTTCCAGGCTATCTGCGCCTGCGCCCCGGATAACGGCGGGCGGGTCCGGCACGGCTTACCGATTGCTCTTCAGCCTGCGGCTCCGGAAGGATTTTCGGCCGCTGCGCCGCGCCCGGCTTTCACCTTCTGCGGGCTCGCTGGGCGGCGGAAGGTCGGCCTACTCGTTTCCATCAACGCCTATAAGAAGCGCATTATACCGTGGAACAGCCTACCCGAACACCCATTCACCGCAGAGCCCGTCCTTGGCGGTCGGGCCGGGGGGCGCAAAGCATCGCTGAGATTAAAAATAAATTTCTCTCTGAGCCCTCTGCGGCTTCGCGGCGTTTGAAAAATGGGATTACCCCCGGACCCTTCCCAGGCGGAGCTGGCGCGCGAGGACGATTACAATCAGCGCCCCTCCGCCGAGGAGCAGCAACGCCGGGAAACTCCCGCCGCCCCCCAATCCGGTCTGGGGCAAAGCCGTGGGAGCGCCGGTGCGGACAGCCGTCCGGGTTGCGGTCGCCCCGGCTCCGCCGGCCGCGCCGGTCGGAGTTGGGGATCCCGCCTGGGCCGCACTCGGACCGGTGGATGTAGCGGAAGGGGTGACATCCTGTCCGACGGTTGCGAATACCACCGGCGTGGCGGTCTTGGTCGGCGAAAGCGTCGGCGTCCGCGTCAACGAAGGCGTGAAGGTGATCGCCGCCGTTTGGAGGGCCACCGCCACGCGAGTTTGCGTGCCTTGGGCGGCCACCGTCTCCGTCGACCGCCCCTGCATGACCACCGTGGCCGTCAAATCCTCCGGCGCCGGCGCCGTGGGCGCGGTTTCCCGGGTGAGCAGATAGAGGGCAAAAATGGCGATCAGGGCGAATACAAAAATCCCCCCCAGGATGATCGCCACGATCAGGAACATCCGGTTTCCGCTTTCCTCCGGCGGAGTTTCGCCCATATTCAGGTCTTCATCCATTTTGTTTTCTCCTCTGCGGACATCCCGGGGCGCCGCCCCGTCACTCTATTCCAGTATATCCAAATTCGCGATCGGAACGCGAACCAGCCCGGTTTCCCCCAGTTCCACTTCCGCGCACGTCACCCGAATCCCGTTTCCGATCGGCATCAATCCTTCGGGGAGCGAGACGACCGATCCCACCTGTCCGGCGTACGGGGCGCGCAAAACCCGCACCCGCCGGCCCACCACCAATTGTACAGCCTCCGACGGGACGTCGGCCGAACCCACCGCCGGCAGGGGGATGATCACCTCCGGTCGCAGGCCTTTCCACGAATCCGTTTGCTGGGCGTTGACGCTCGCTTCGCGGCCCACGTTGGTGGCGAACAACTCGAAGACCGCGCTGTTCATCGGAATGTCCCCGAATCCCTCGGTCAGGATCACCGGCAGACGGCTGGCTTCGGCGGCGGGGATCAGCGCCGAAGGCATGCTCCCGCAGATCACTCCGCGAAGGGGAAGCGCCTCCATGGCGTGGAAAATGTCGGGGTCATCCAGCCGTCCGGCAACGGCGACCGCCCCGCGCAGATCGATGTTCAGATCCGCGGCCGCAAGCACGGTGGCGCTGGAAGGCGTCGCCACGCGCAAGACCCCGAATTCCTGCCGGCCGTTGCCCCAAATCCCTTCCACCAGCGCCCCGACCGTTTCGATCGTCGCCCCGAGATCCGGCTCCATCCCGATCACGATCCCCGGAAGACCCGCCCGCAGTTCGAAGCCCTCTCCCAGGCCTTCGAACAACAGCCGCCCGTCGCCTTGGAGAACGACCCGGCCGTCTTCGGGCGCGCGCACCACGCGCCGCATCCAGCCCACCGGGCCGGCGAGGATGTCGCCCGCGCTTACCCGCTCGTCCGTTTCGCGCCGCAGGAAGCGGTCGGCTTTGGCCGGCGGCAAGCCGAGGCCGTGGGCGATGTCGAACAGGTAGTGGGCCGGGGCCAGCGTCGTCCGGCCGACGATGTCCGCCGGGGACACCTTCTGGTTGAGGCGCAGGTGGATCGTGCCGCGCGCCGGAAGATTCCGCGGACGGCGGATCACAACGAGGAGGGAGGCGTGCGTTTGGCGCGGCAGTTCCATGGTTCGTCCTAGACCGTGATCTGGGTCAGCCAGTCGTCCTGCAGTTTGCGGTTCTTGGCCGCATCGGATTCAAACGCCAGCGGACGTCCGCGTCCGTCGATGATCAGCCCCGCCAGGCCGCCTTCCACCGCGAAGGTGCCGCCCTGGCCGTACCCGCCGAGCCCGAGGTCGAAATGACGGTGCAGCTGAATTGTGATCTGCGCCTTCTGCCCCAGCGGCAGGGGCACCAGGTCGATCGTGCCGAAGCGGACGTCGCCGCGGACGGTTCGCCCATCCGCGTATTGCAGGCGGTAGCGCAGGACCGGATCTCCGAAGTGGGATTTGCCGACCGGGCAGACGGCCGTGCCGAGCAGCGGGAAGGCCGGCGAATCGAGCACCTGGACGACAGCCAGCGGATTGACCCGTCCGGCGGCGCCCAGGGCGCAAATCATGTTTTGCGCATCGAGGATCAGGCGGGTGATTCCCGTCGGCTGGACGGCGTCGAGCAGGGTTAACGCCGCATAGCCGGGCTTCGGCACGTTGCTGAACGCCGATCCGGATCCGAGGACGGATGCGGTCGGCGGCATCAGACCGGCCCATGGCCACGTGAACGGGACCCGCCAGGTGGGAAAAGCGGCGCGCAGGGCGGCGCGTATCCCTTCGCGGACCATTGCCAATTCGATCCGCAGATCCTCCGCCGTCGCCGGGACGGTTCGCGGGTAAAGCGCCTTGTTGTGAAGGTAGTCGCGCAGCCCGCCCTCGGAAAGCGGCATCGGCAGCCAGCGGACGATGTCGCGCCAGGAGGTGAACTCCAGCAGGCGGGGCGCGTTGCGGCCGAGGTTCAGGTCCGGTCGCACGGAAAGCTCCAGCGTTTCGCCGAAGCCCGCCGCCAGGGTCGTGGAGCCCGATCCGATGGATATCCCCAGCGCGCCTTTCTTCGGCGGCGCACTGCGGCCCTGCAGTTGGACGACCGTCCCCAGTCCGAGCGGGGACGGCGTCAAAACTCCCCCCGTCCAGGCAAGCAAGCCCTCGATCCCCCCCAACCGGGCGCGGAGGATCTGGGCCGTCATTTCATTCAATGCCACCCGCCCCGGATCGAGATCCTCGTTTTCCAGCGACGGGCGGATGTTGCGGGCGGCGCTCACGCTGCATTGGGCGGCCTTCAACAGGTCCTGAACCTTCCCCGCCACGGCGCTGTTTCCCATGAACAGCACCTGGGGTTTGGATTCAGCCGGCATCATGTAGATGCTCAATCCCACAACTTCCATCAGCCGCAGGACCGCATCCGAAGCCCCGCCCTCCGATCCGCCCGACACCAGGATCAAATCCGGTTTGGCCTGGCAAAGCGCATCCATCCGCCCTTCGTCGGTTCGCCGGTCCCCCAGGCTGATTTCCGCCACCGCGCGGACGGGGGCCGAATCGGTGAGTTTGCGCAGGCTGCGCAGGGAAATATCCGGAAGCAGGCCGATCAGCGCCACGCGCACGTCCGCCTGCAGGGAAAGGGTGAGCACCACCGCGTCCACGCCGGTCCCGCTGCCGCGCGACGGAACGATCAGCTGGCCGGATTCGTCGAAGAAATCGCAGCCGACCATCGCCGAGAGCTGATCCAGGGCGAAGCGGACCCCCTCGCCGACGTCGGAATATGGCGCGTCCGCGGTGGTGGAATATTCCGCGGTGGCCACCATCCGGTATTGGCGCTCGACGATGTCGATCAACGAAGCCCGGGTATGGGCGGTGCCGACGTTCAGGAGGAGGAGCGAATCCGCATCCAGTTGGCTCCGGGGAACAGCCTGGTCGCCCATCACGATCCTCCGATGGTGAGGAAGAGCACGATCGTCTGGATGATCGAATAGATCCGCTCCACCAGGATCGAGAGGCTGGAAAGCAAAGCGCCCGCATACAGCGCGCCGAGCGTCAGCGAGAGGAACAACTTGCCCACCTGGGCGAGTTGGGCGACCCCGGGCGGCAGGGCCGGAGCGGCCCCGCCCCGCGGCTTGGCGCCGAAATGGAAGTAGGCCAGGGTGGTCAGGGTGCCGAGCAGGACGCACCAATTCTCCAACATCGCCCAAAGGTCTAAATTGCCTTCGGCGTCCCCGGGCAACAGGCTGGGCTCGGCGGCGGCCGCGGCCTGCGGCAGGAAGGTTCCGGTCAGGGAACCGCCGACCACGACCGCGGCGCCGACTCCCACCAAAAACGCCATCGGGATGAACGCCATCCCGGATCCGCGCGGATCCAGGCGCGCCATGAACAGCAATCCCAGCAGCAAGAGTAGCAACAGAAAGGGGATGTTCCCGCTTTGCAGCAACGGATAAAGGTATTGGTCGATCAACACCGAACTGAGCATGACGGCCATCAGGTACCCGGTCGAAACCCCCACCAGGCAATAGGCGCCGAGCCGGAACAGCAGGTTGTCGTCCAGCAAAAGGTAGGAAAGGATCGCCACGGTGAAGAACAGGCCGATCGCCATCCCGCCGACGATCTGGATGTCCATCAGCCGGCTCCCTTCCTCTGCTGAGCCGTGAAGCGCAGGACCAGCGAGCCGATGATGCCGGCCGTCAGCGTAAGCAGCAAGGCCAGCGTTCCGCTCGCGTACGCCTGCCAGCGCATGGCGATGACCCCCTCCACCGGCATGGTGGCGGGCAGAAAATGCGCGCGGTAGGCCTGCGCCCCGGTGTATCCGGCCACCAGGCCGCGCAGCGACGGCTGCGATCCCTGCGTGTACGGAAAAACCAGCGCGTCGGCCGCCGCGCTGACCATGGCCACGATCGGCGTGTTCGGAGCGGCGGTGTGCACCTGCTCGATCCAATCGCGGACCGATTGCGGATCCGCCGCGAAGATCAGAATCATTGAAAAATCGGAGACGGCCCGAACGGCGGAAAGCGGCCCGTTATCCCAATCCAGAGTCGTATCGGTGATGACCTCGCGCAAATTTCCCCCCAACCGGCGCAACCCGCCGGCTCCCCCGGGGATGTATCCGAAATCGGCCGCCAGATCCGGCATGGCGATCCCCATCCCGCGGTTCATCGCAAGCAAGCCTTCCCCCAACATTGTCCCGTTGGGCTGCGAGGAAATGAAGACAATCCGGATCCCCCGCTGGGCCAAATGCTCGAGCATGACCGTGGCTCCGGTTTCGATCTCCGGGGCTCGGGAAGCGTCGTATTCAAAAGCCGCCAACACCATGCGGTCGGCCGGCAAAGCCGAAACCAGGTCGCCGGCTTGGATGTTCGCCTGCGGCTGGTATACGGCGTTGGAGAATATCGGTCCGGTGAAAACCGGCAGGAAGATCGCGAGGATCAGGACGGCGGACATCACCTTGCGGAGGATCGGGGTGAGCAGCATGGCGCGGACGGGTTTGCGGGCGGCGCGCACTTCCGGTTCGATCAGCAGGCGGCGCAGGGTTTCGGTCATCGCCATCTGGGCCGGCAGGGCGTCGATATTGCCGGCCATGATTCCCGGGCGGCGCGGCATCGCCACCACCGGCTCGGCGGAAAGCACACCGCGCAATCCGGCGAGCGGGCCGACGCTCTCCACGCGCTCGTCGTCCTCGGTGGGCACGGCGACCGACTGGATCGGCCGCATGGCCTCGAGCCAGCGGGGCAGTTCCGCCTGCTCGAGGTTTTCCGGCAAGGCGGGACGAGCGGCGGGGCCTTCGGCGGCGGCGTCCGCCGTTCCGGCGGCGGCCGGTTTGCTCAGCCACTCCGGCATCGAATCCGGGCGCAGGAGTTCGTTGAGGTCAGGCGTCGCGGCCGCCGGCTCTTCCGCGGGTTCGGGCTCCAAAACGGCAGGCGCGCTTTTCGCGTCCGCCAGCCAATCCGGAATCTCCTCTTCGCCGCCGGGGGAGACGATCGGATCCATGCCGCCGTGAAACGCCGATGACCCCGAGGAAACCGTCTGGTCCGCGGCGGGGTTGGGGAAAGGAAAATCGGTCGGCGGGGTGGGGAACGGCCAATCCGGCTCGAAGGCCGACGGGGCTCCGGGCGGGAGTGAATCCGGGTCGGTGAAGGGATGGGTCGGTGACGGGGCGGATGGCGGCATCGCTCCCGGCCCGCGGCCCCGGTCCGCGCCGCTCAGCAAACGGCCGGTCGAGGGCCTGCCCTCTCCGCCATCCGCCCGCGCGGGCGCGGCGGCCGGTGTGGGGGGAGTCTGCTCCAGCGCCGAAGAAATATCGCCAATCCAATCCGGCGATCCGAGCGGCGGCTCACCGCCCGCCAGACCCGAGGCTGGGGATGGGTACTGCATCCAATCCGGCACTTCCGGCCCGGCCGTAGGCGGGGCGCTTTGCGGTTTTTGCGCGGGAGCCGGCGTTCCCCACAGGGAGGATTCGCCTTGGCGCGATTCGCCAAGTGAATCCGCCGCGGGCGCTTTCGGGAAAGCCCCTTCCTCAATGCCGGATCCGTCCGCACTCTGATCGCGGATTTTTGAAAGCCAATCCGGGAGCTCGCCGGGAGCCGCCGCCTCCTCTGGCGGTCCGGGCGGCGTGGCGGGTGTCAATTCGTCCTGAGTGTGGCGGACCCGCAAGCGTTTTAGCCACGCCGGATCTTCGTCGCCCTTGGGCGTCTCAGGCGGCTCCGGCTCTCTTTTAGCCGAAACCTGGGCCCGCACCTTGGAAAGCCAGGTGGGAGTCTCGGGCGCACCCTCCTGCGGCGGAGGGGCGGCCGGCGCCTCCCGACGCACGGGCTCCCCTCCGGCGGCCGGTTTGGAGGCCAGCCGGGAAGAACGGATTGGTGGACTGGGTTTGCCCGGAGGCGCCGCGGGCGGGCTTGGCTCCCCGCGCGAATCGATTTTTTGAAGCCAATCGTCCGAGGGCGTCGGCCGGGGAGGTTCCGGCGGAAGCATCGAGGTCTTCGGCCGGTTGCGCATCATGTCGCCGCGCAAATCCGACATCCAATCCACGCCGCCTTCGCCGCCGGCGGGCGGTGCGGCGCCCTGGCCTTTCGACCCCCCGGCCTGCATCGGCTTAAGCCGGGCGCCGCAGTATTGGCAGGAGTCCGCCGCGGCCGGGTTTAATTTCCCGCACATCGAACAGCGCGTATCAGCCATCAGCCGCCGCTCCCGGAAAGCCGCTTCCTGCGCCGGATCGTCAGCTCAACGCTCATAGGGACGGTCAACTCCGATCAGGATCCGCAGCCCCGTGGCGGCCGCGCCCAGCGCCATGCCGAGCAGTATTCCCCGGCCTCCTCCGCTGGCGATGGACAGGAAGATCGAGGCCAAAGCCTGACGGAAGGAATCCGGCCCTTGTAGCCATCCTTCCAGCAGGGCGGGAAGCGGCACGGCGGCCAGCAGGACAATCAGCGCCGCGCCTAGAAAGAGAAAGGCCATGACGTCGCGCCGGCGGTGGAGGAGCCTGACCCCGCCGACCAGCAGGGCGAACACCACCAGCGCCGCTAGGCTGGCCTCCAACGGGAGTTGGACGTTGCGGACGATCCAGGTCGTCAATGCGGTGTTGTGCCATTGCAGAGAAAGGACCACCACCGCCAAGGTGATCCATAAGGAGATCAGCAGCACCATGCTGTATCCGCTGCCGGATCTGCCGATCAGCGCTTTGCGCAGGTGAATCCGCGAGAGGTTGATCACGCCCACCAGCATCGCAAGGACCCCGAAAAACACCGCGATGTAGAGCAGGCCGCCGGCCAGGCTCTTGAGCGGCGCAAACGGGATGAAATATCCGATTGCGGTGGCGAAGCCGGCGGTCAGGGCGACGACGATGGCGACGGTGTTGCGCACCCTCATAGGAAGAATCCCAGGAATGTGGAGCCCAGCGCGCCGATCAGGATGGCCCCCACGGCGAACCAACGCAGGACATCCTGCGCCTTCAGGCTGGCAGCGTGCATCGGACTCACTCTGAGATAAGCCCCCGCGGCGAACAGCTCCTCCCCCAATAGAGGATTGTCGGTGGTAGCGAACACCGCCGCTTGCCCCACCGGATCGGTGACGGCGGCGATCACGCTGCCCCGCTGCGCCCCGGTGTCGGCGATCAGCGCCGCCTCAGCGCCCATCGCCCCCAGCAGGATCGTTGCCGAAACCCGTTCTTCCCGCGGCGTGATCATCGCTCCGGCGGTGTATCCCGCCGGCCCCATGCCGGTCAGCCGTCCGAGGTCGTGGTCGAACCGCTCCTCCACCCGCATCTGCCGGTAAGTGGAATACATCACGTCCTGCGAGAGGAGCGCGGTGACCCCGTCGCTGGTGGTGGCCACCGGCGGGCGGTCGCTGACGCTCGCCGCCTGGGCGATTTTCGCCAGCGCGGAAAGGCCCGCCAATTCCGCCTCGGCCCCAACCCCGATAATCTGCCCCTCACCCAGCGCCATGTGAACCCTTGTGCCGGCTTCGACCGAAGCACCGACGTCGGCTGGGATCTCCTCGTATCCGGGCAACGGCCGGAAATGCGGCCAGCGCCCGCGCGCCAGGAGGTTGAAGACCAGGATCAATCCGGCGAAGATCAATGCCACGAAAAATGCGATCAACGCATAAGCATCCATGCGTTACCGGCCTTCCCCGCGGCTGACGGCGGCGGGTTCCGCGGCCTCGGATTCCCCTCCGCGCTCCAACCGCTCAGCCAGCGCGGCGATTCGCTCCTGCGGCCAGAAAGCCTCCAGCGCCGGTTGGGCGATCCACAGCGCTTGGGCGAGGAACCAACCCAGCGCCGGTTCGGAGCGGACCAGTTCGAGGATCTCCTCCACCGCGGATCCGCTCATCGATATGGTTTCTTCCTTTACGATGGCCATCCGTCCAATCCGCCTCGTTGCGGGTGTAAGAAGGAAAGGAACATTTACTCTGCCAAAATCCGCCGTTCCGTAATTCCGTGCATGCAATATGCCACCGGATAAGCCTGATTTTCAGGCTATTTATCAGTATAATGTCCTATCGAACAGGTGGCAAGTGTCCGGTTTTTCTCATCCAAGCCCGATGGATTATTTTTCTGAAAGTGGTGAAAAAAGGACTTTATTATCGGAATAATTCGGCCTGGCCATTCATCGCGGAAAAAACCGAAAGGCAGTCGAAAAAAGAATTCATCAACCAAAGGGGGAAATGATGACTGAGAGAAATGAGAGCTCCGTTTTGGAATTATGTGGCCGCATACGTCAGATCGCATATGACTTGCACGTATTTCTTGGGCATGGGCATTTGGAACGGGTATACGAAAACGGTTTGGCGCACCGCATGCGGAAAACCGGAATCCTATGTATGCAGCAATATCCGCTTCAGGTTTGCGATGAGGACGGTGCAATCCTCGGCGATTTCCGAGCGGACATCTTCGCAGAGAATTATCTGATCTTGGAAGTAAAGGCCTGCAAATCATTGACGGATGAACACACCGCCCAAGTACTTGGGTATTTGCGCGCATCCAAACAGCGCGATGCGTTGTTGGTAAACTTCGGATCGCCAAAAATGCAAATCAGAAAATTTATTTTTTAATGTGCCCTCTGTGCCTTTTGCGGCCAGCAAATCCTTCCGACCATTTTGCCACAGAGAACACAAAGGGCACATAGGGTTTGACTTTGTGCCCTCTGT
>JAFGKK010000035.1 GCA_016928575.1 Anaerolineales bacterium | reverse complement strand
CGGTGGCGCTCGAGAAGGGTTCGAAATTCGCGATCCGCGAGGGCGGCCTGACGGTAGGCGCCGGCGTGATCACCGAAATCATCGACTAGGCGACGACAATGGCTCGACAGAAAATCCGCATCCGATTAAAAGCATACGATCATCGCATCCTGGACCAATCGGCCAAACGCATCGTCGAGGCGGCGGAGCGCAACGGAGCCCACGTGGTGGGCCCGGTTCCCCTGCCGACCGAGCACGAAGCGTACACCGTCCGGCGCGGGGCCTACATCGACAAGGATTCGCACGAGCATTTCGAAATCCGCACCCACAAACGGCTGATCGAAGTGCTGGAGCCGGACGCCAAGACGCTGGACGCGCTGATGCGGTTGAATTTGCCGGCCGGCGTCGACGTGGAAATGAAGATCTGATCCGCAGGTGTCCACCGTCCGGGAAGAGCCCGTCCGGGCCTGCGCCGCGGCGCAGACGGCGGATTGACTCCCGGCCGCGGGGATGATGCAGCCCTTCCCAGGCTGACAGTCCCGGGATCGCTACAGGAGAAAACAGGATGAAGGGTTTGATTGGGAAAAAATTGGGCATGGCCCAGATATTCGACGATGCCGGACGCATGGTCCCGGTCACCATCATTGAAGCTGGGCCGTGTTTTGTTGCCCAGGTCCGGACGAAGGAAAAGGAAGGCTACAGCGCGGTTCAGATCGGTTTCGCCGAGACCAAGAGCAAGCGCCTGGCCGCCGGCGAACTCGGCCACCTGCAAAAAGCCTCGCTTCCGCCCCTGCGCCACTTGCGGGAACTCCGGATCGACTCCGACCAGACGCCGAAACCGGGCGATAAAATCTCGGTCGACATCTTCAAGACCGGCGAGAAGGTGGACGTCATCGGCACCTCCAAGGGCAAAGGCTTCCAGGGCGGGATGAAGCGCCACGGCTTCGGCGGCGGCCCGATCACCCATGGACAATCTGACCGCCAGCGCGCCCCGGGCGCGATCGGATCCACCACGACGCCGGGCCGGATCTACAAGGGCAAGCGCATGGCCGGACACATGGGATCGGCCAGGGTGACTTCCTCCGGCTTGCGGGTAGCCCTGGTGGATTCGGAGCGCAACCTGCTGGGTGTGGCCGGCAGCGTTCCCGGCCCCAAAGGCGGGATCGTCATCATCCGCGAAGCGCGCAAGCAGTGACGGCCCGGCACGATCTGCCAGAAGGGATGCTAAGCGATGGAAGTTGAAGTCGTCAACATGAAGGGCAAAGTGGTGCGCCAAGTGGACCTGCCGGCGGCCGTGTTCCAGGCGCCCTTGCGCGAAGACCTGATGCACCAGGCGCTGGTTTACCAGCAGGCGAACGCGCGTCTCGGGACTCACAAAACCAAGGGCCGCGGGGAGGTGAGCGGGGGCGGCCGCAAGCCGTGGAAGCAGAAGGGCACCGGCCGGGCCCGCCAGGGTTCGACCCGCGCCCCGCAATGGCGCGGCGGCGGCAAGGTGCACACCCCCGTCCCGCGCGATTACACTCTGAAGATGCCGCGCGGCATGCGCCGGGCCGCGCTGCGCTCCGCGATCTCCGCCAGGGTGACCGACAAGGCGGTGGTGGTCGTGGATCGGATCGCCCTGGCCAAGGCCAACACCGCGGCCATGGCCAAGGCGCTGAAGGATGTCGCCGGGACCGACAACGCCCTGGTGGTGCTGTCGGAGCGCAACGAGATCATCGAACGTTCCACGCGCAACCTTGCCCGGGCTAAGACGCTGCGCGCCGGCTACCTTAACGTCCGGGACCTGTTCCAACACGAAAAGGTGGTTCTCGCTCTGGCGGCGGTCGAACAAATTCAAGAGTGGCTGGATCCGGGGAGGACGAAATGACGGAAAATTTGGAAAGCGTCCTGCGCCGGCCGATCATTTCGGAAAAATCCATCCGGCTGGCCAAGGAGCACCAATTCACCTTTGAAGTCTCCCCGCGGGCAACCAGGATCCTGGTCAAGCAGGCCGTGGAGCGGATGTTCGACAACGTCGAAGTGGCCCAGGTGGATATCGTCGTTGCCACGCCGAAGAAGACCCGTTCGCTGCGGACCCGCCGGTTGCGCGTCCGCCGCAAGGCTTACAAGAAGGCCATCGTCACGCTGTCCAAGGGGAACATCCCCATATTCGAAGGGGTGAAGGGATAATCCCATGCCGGTAAAAACGTACAAACCCACCTCGCCGGGGCGGCGGGGGATGACCAGTTCGACCTTTGAGGAGATCACCCGGAAATCGCCGGAGCGGTCGCTGATCGTCTCGAAGCAGAAGCGCGGCGGCCGCAACAACCGCGGCAAGGTCACCGTCCGCCACCAGGGCGGCGGCAGCCGCCGCCACATCCGGATGGTGGATTACAAACGCGACAAGCTCGACATTCCCGCCCGCGTCCAAGCGATCGAGTACGATCCGAACCGCTCGGCGAGGATCGCGCTGCTGGCGTACGCCGACGGGGAGAAGCGCTACATCATCGCCCCGCTGGAGCTGAAGGTGGGCGATACGGTCGTCTCCGGAACCCAGGCCGAGATTCATCCGGGAAACGCCCTGCCGATTTCGCAGATCCCGGTGGGGACGATGGTCCACAACATCGAGCTTCAGGAGGGCAAGGGCGGGCAATTGGCGCGCTCGGCCGGCACCGGGGCGCAGCTGCTGGCCAAGGAAGGCCAATACGCCCAATTGCGGCTGCCTTCCGGCGAGATGCGCCTGATCCGCCAAACCTGCTATGCCACGATCGGCGTGGTGGGAAACGCCGACAAGCGCAACATCAAACTGGGCAAAGCCGGGCGCAAGCGCCATATGGGAATCCGCCCGACCGTGCGCGGCACGGCCATGTCGCCGCGCGACCATCCCCACGGCGGCGGAGAGGGCCGGCAGCCGGTGGGCATGCCCGGTCCGAAGAGCCCGTGGGGCAAACCCACCCGCGGGTACCGCACCCGCAACAACAAGAAGACCGACCGGTTCATCGTCCGGCGCCGGCCGTCCAAGCGCAAGTAGGATAGCGGCGCCTGAGGAGAAGCAACTATGTCGCGATCGCTGAAAAAAGGGCCGTTCATCGAGCCCAAGCTGCTCAAGAAGGTCGAGGCCATGAACCAGAAGGGCGAGAAGAAAGTTGTCCGCACCTGGAGCCGGGCCAGCACGATCTTCCCCCAGATGGTCGGGCACACCATCGCCGTCCACGACGGGCGCCGGCATGTGCCGATCTACGTCACGGAAAACATGGTCGGCCACCGGTTGGGCGAGTTCGCCCCGACCCGGACCTTCCGCGGGCACGTCACCAAGGAATCGCTCGCCGCAGCCGCGGCCGGGGCGGAAGCGCCGGCGGTTTCCGGAAAGGGCTCGGCGGCCAAGAAGGAGGGCGGCAATGAGTGAAGTCCGCGCCAAGATGCGCTACGCCCCGTCCTCGGCCCAGAAGATGCGCCGGGTGATGACCGCCGTGCGGGGGCGAAAGGCGGACGAGGCGCTCGCCTATCTGCAATCCATGCCCCAGACCGCCGCAACCAGGCTCGCCAAACTCCTGCAATCGGCGATTGCCAACGCGGTCCAAAATCAGGGCTTGCACAAGGAAGACCTGGTGATCGCGCGGATGTTCGCCGACGAAGGCCCCACCCGCAAGTGGCGCCGCTTCGGCGCCCGGGGCCGGTTCAAGCCGATCCTCCGCCGGTCGTCGCACGTGACCATCGTCCTGCGCGAAGAAGAGTGAAGGAGCAGTCATGGGCCGTAAAGTTCATCCGATCGGGTTCCGCCTCAAGATCAACAAAACGTGGGAGAGCCGCTGGTTCGCCGAGGGCAAGGAATACGCCCAGCGGCTGCACCAGGACGCCGAGATCCGCAGGCTGATTCTTAAGAACGCTTCGGACGCGGCGATTGCGCGTGTGGAGATCGAGCGCGACCACAACCTGGTGCGTGTCTTCGTCTTCACCGCCAAGCCGGGCGTGTTCATCGGACGCAAGGGCGCCGCGGTCAAGGAGCTGCGCCAGCAGCTGGAAAAGATCACCGGCTGCAAGGTGGATCTGAAGGTCCAGGAAATCACCCAGCCGGACACCTCAGCCCCGCTGGTGGCCGACAACATCGCCCGCCAGCTGGAACGCCGGATCAGCCACAACCGCGCCATGAAGCGGGCGGTGGCGCAGGCCATTCGGCAGGGGGCCCAGGGCGTGAAGGTGATGTGCGCCGGACGCCTTTCGGGCAGCGAGATGAAGCGCACCGAATGGATGCGCGAAGGCCGCGTCCCGCTGCAGTGGCTGCGGGCCGACGTCGATTTCGCCCGCACCGAAGCCCTGACCACCTTCGGGCGGATCGGGGTGAAGGTCTGGATCTACAAGGGCGAAGCGCGCCCGGAGACCGAAGAGAAAGTGGGAATGACGGAAGGCGCGTACGTTTCGGAGTAGACCTCAACTCCCATCCCGGTCTTCCCCCCTTTGCCTGACACCAGCCGGGAGAAGGGGGAGGGGGCGGGGCGGGGGATGGGGCGGTAACGGAGGAAGATCAGCATGTTAATGCCCAAGCGCGTAAAATGGCGCAAACAGATGCGCGGCCGGATGAAGGGCTGCGAAACCCGCGGCACCGAGCTCAGCTTCGGGGAGTACGGGTTGCAGGCAATCGAGCCGGGCTGGCTCACCCAGCGGCAGATCGAGGCGGCCCGCCGCGCCCTGGTGCATTCGATGAAACGCCGCGGCAAGATCTGGATTCGGATTTTTCCCGATAAGCCCATCACCATCAAGGCGGCCGAAACCCGCATGGGCAAGGGCAAGGGCGCCGTCGACCATTGGGTGGCGGTGGTGAAACCGGGACGGATCATCTTCGAGGTGGGCGGTTTGCCCGAAGAAGCGGCGCGCGCCGCGCTGAGGCTCGCGGCCTTTAAATTCGGCCTGAAGACGAAAGTCCTGGCGAAGCTCGAAGCCGCGGGCGCCAAGGAGTGACCGCCATGAAGACCAAGGAATTGCGCGCGCTGAGCACCGACGACCTGCGCGTCCAGCTCGACCAAGCCTGCAAGGAAATGATGAACCTGCGCTTCCAATTCACCATGGGGCAGCAGAACGACACTTCGCGTCTGCGGATCGCCCGCCGCCACATCGCGCGGATCCGCACCCTGCTGCGCGAACGGGAAATCGAATCTGCTCCGGAAGGGAAGGCCCAATGACCAATCCGCGCCGACGCATGATCGGTACCGTGGTCGGTACCAGCATGACCAAAACCGTGGTGGTCCGGGTGGACCGCACGGTGCGCCACCCGTTGTACGGCAAGGTGGTTCACCGCAGCCAGAAGTTCCTGGCCCACGACGAACGCGGCTGCCAGAAAGGCGACCGGGTGCAGATCGTGGAAAGCAAGCCCGTGTCCCGGCGCAAGCGCTGGGCGGTGGAAAGCATCCTCGCCCACGACCGCCGGATCCGCGAGGTGACGGCGGAGGGCGCCGAGAGCGAGCTGCAGCCGGCCGCCAAGGAAAAAGCCGACGCCCAGCCCGTCGCCGGAGGTGGGGAATGATTCAGCAGGAAACCCGCCTGGTCGTCGCAGACAACACCGGCGCGCGCGAGATTCTGGTGATTCACATCCAGGGCGGTTCGCGGCGCAAGACGGGAGGCATCGGGGACGTGGTCGTGGCGACGGTGAAATCCGCCGCGCCCCAGGGTACGGTGAAAAAGAGCGAAGTGGTGAAGGCCGTGATCGTCCGGACCGCCAAGGAATATCGGCGCGACGACGGCTCCTACATCCGCTTCGACGACAATGCCGCCGTGATCCTCGACGCGGACGGGGAGAATCCGAAGGGCACGAGAATTTTCGGACCGGTGGCGCGGGAATTGCGCGAAAAGGGGTTTATGAAGATCGTCTCCCTGGCGCCGGAAGTCATTTAGAGGAGCGCACCGTGGATATTAAGAAGGGCGACACAGTCGAAATCATCAGCGGATCCGACCGCGGCAAGCGGGGCGTTGTGCTGCGGGTACTGCCCAAGGAAAACCGGGTCGTGGTCGAGGGCGTGAACTTGGCCAAGAAGCACACCCGCCAGAACAAGCAAACCGGGTCCGGATCTTCGATCAAGGGCGGCAAGGTGGAGTTTCCCGCTCCGATCCACGCCTCCAACGTGATGGTGGTCTGCCCGAAATGCGACCAACTCACCCGCGTGGTGCGCCGGGCCGAGGAGGAGCGCCGACGGCGGTATTGCCGGGCCTGCGAAGCCCCGCTGGACGGCGCCGGCAGCAAATAGGAGAAGGCAGCATGACGCATTATCTGCAAGACCGCTATCGCAAAGAAGTGGCTCCCGCGTTGCAGCGCGAGTTTTCCTTCAAGAACGTGATGCAGATCCCGCGGCTGCGCAAGGTGGTGTTGAACGTGGGGTGCGGGGAGGCGATCGACAATCCGAAGGCGCTCGAGGCGGCGGTCGGGGACGTGACTGTCATCACCGGGCAGAAGCCGGTCGTCACCAAGGCGCGCAAAAGCGTGGCGAATTTCAAACTGCGCGAAGGCCGGCAGATCGGCGTGACGGTCACCCTGCGCGGGGCGCGGATGTGGTCGTTCCTGGACCGGCTGATGAACGTCGCCCTCCCGCGCGTCCGTGATTTCCGCGGGGTGTCCTCCGACGCGTTCGACGGGCGCGGCAATTACACCCTCGGGTTGCGCGAACAGCTGATCTTCCCGGAGATCCAATACGACAAGATCGACAAAATCCGGGGCTTCGAAGTGACCATCGTGACGTCGGCGCGGAACGATCAGGAAGGGCGGCGCCTCCTGCAGCTCATGGGCATGCCGTTTCAGAAGGGATAGCGCGATATGGCGAAGAAATCGATCGTGATTCGGGAAACGCGGCGCAAGTATCCGGAGCGGGTCCGCAACCGCTGCCGGGTGTGCGGTCGGCCGCGGGGATACATGCGGAAATTCCAGCTATGCCGCATTTGTTTCCGCGAGATGGCGCTCAGCGGAAAAATCCCCGGCGTGGTCAAGTCGTCCTGGTAGGCGCAGGGCGGTCGCTGCCCTGAGAAGGAGAGTGGTCTAATGACTGTGGTTGATCCCATTGCCGATATGCTCACCCGCATCCGCAACGGACTCTTGGCCGGGCACGCCCTGGTGGCGATGCCGAACTCCAAGATGAAGACGGCCGTGGCGGCGATCCTCAAGGAGGAAGGCTACATCGAGAAGTTCGAGGTGGCCGCCGAAGGTTCGCCGCAGGGCGTGCTGCGGGTGTACTTAAAATACATGGGCGAGCGCCGCGAACGGCGGCCGGTGATCACCGGGCTCGAGCGGGTCAGCCGGCCGGGCCGCCGGGTGTATGCCGGGAAGCGGGAAATCCCGCGGGTCCTTTCGGGGCTCGGGGTCACGATCGTGTCCACTCCGAAGGGGATCATGACCGGCGCCCGGGCGCGGAAGCTGGGCGTGGGCGGCGAGGTGATCTGCAAGGTGTGGTAGGCGCCGGCTCGGGCTGTGCAGCCGGGCCGAAGGTTCAAAGGAGGTTGGCGTGTCACGGATCGGTCGAATGCCGGTGAAAATCCCGGCGGGAGTGCAAATTCAAATCGAAGGAACCACCGTCAAGGTCAAGGGGCCGAAAGGCGAGATGGCCCGCACCTTCCCGGCGTTCCTCGCCATCCACAAGGAAGCCGATTCGCTTCAGGTGAAGCGCTCATCCGACGCCCGCATCGAGCGCGCATCGCATGGAATGGCGCGGGCGCTGATCCAAAACATGGTCACCGGGGTGAGCGTCGGGTTCCAAAAAGAACTCCAGGTGGAAGGGGTCGGCTACCGGGCCGAGATCAAAGGCTCCGACCTGGTCCTGAACCTGGGGTTTTCGCATCCGGTGACGGTCAAGCCGCCGGCCGGAATATCTTTTGGAGTCGACGAAAAGGCCCGCACGATCCAAATCCGCGGGTTCGACCGCGAACAGGTGGGCCAGCTCGCGGCCGATCTGCGCAAGATCCGGCCTCCGGAACCTTACAAGGGCAAGGGCCTGCGCTACGTCGGCGAACGGGTGCGGCGCAAGGCCGGCAAAGCCGGCAAGACCGCCGCGGCCGGGAAATAATTTATTCGGAGGCTCCGGCTTCCGCGCCCCGGCCGCCCGCGGGGCGTTCGGAGCGCTCCCAGAATGAGGGAAGAAGATGAGTCAGAAATCGCGCGCACATAAACGCAGCAGGCGCCACATCCGGGTCCGCCGGCGCATCGCGGGAACCGCCGACCGCCCGCGGGTCTCGGTGTTCCGCAGCCTGTCCCAAATCTACGCTCAGGTGATCGATGACTCCACTGGGAACACCCTGGTGGCGGTCTCGACCGTCGACAAGGAATTGCGGGAAAAGATCGGCAAGATGAAAAAATCGGACCAGGCCAAGGAAGTCGGCGCGGCGCTCGCCCGGCGGGCGCAACAAGCGGGGATCAAACAGGTGGTCTTCGACCGCGGCGGGTACCGGTATCACGGCCGGGTCAAGGCCCTGGCGGAAGCGGCCCGCGAAGCGGGATTGCAGTTCTGAGAACAGAAGGCGCGAACGCGCAACGGAGTAGACGATGCCACGATTTAGCAAGCGGGAATCCGAGGAGATCAAACCCGAATTCGACGAACGGGTCATCGACATTGCCCGGGTGGCCAAGGTGGTCAAAGGCGGACGCCATTTCACCTTCCGCACCGTGGTGGTGGTGGGCGACAACAAGGGGCGGGTCGGCGTGGGAGTCGGCAAAAGCCGGGTGGTCCCGGACGCAATCCGCAAGGGGACCGAAAAGGCGCGGCGCCTGATGCACCAGGTCCCGCTCGCCAAATCCACCATCCCCCACGAGGTGACCGGCCGCTGCGGCGGCGCGGTGGTTCTCCTCAAGCCGGCTTCGCCCGGCACGGGCGTGATTGCGGCCGGCGGCGTGCGCGCCGTCCTGGAAGCGACCGGGGTCCACGACATCCTGACCAAATCGATGGGTTCGGCGAACGTGCTGAATGTCGTCTCGGCTACGGTGGACGCGCTGGACCAGCTCAAGGATCCGGCGGTCCTGGCGGCCGTTCGCGGGAAGGAAGCCGGCCACGTGATGCCCTTCTGGGAGCGAAAAGCGAATGACTGAGAAAAAAACCGCCAAGAAACCGGCCGTGCGGGAGGCCGCCAAGCGGCCAAAAGCTGCAAAGCCGAAACCCTCCAAGCCTGCGGCCGCCTCCATCCTGCGGATCACGCTCGTGCGCAGTCCGATCGGATCGACTTACCGCCATAAAGCGACGATTGCGGCCCTCGGGCTGAAGCGCATCCGCCAGACGGTAGAGCAGCCGGACACGCCGCAGCTGCGGGGGATGCTTGCCAAAGTGAACCATATGGTCGATGTGCAAGCCGGAACGGGCAAGGAGAAATCGTCATGAAATTGCACGAACTGCACCCCAATCCGGGAGCCGCCCACCGCCGTAAGCGGGTCGGGCGCGGGATTTCCGCCGGCCAGGGCAAAACGGCCGGCCGCGGAACCAAAGGCCAGGGAGCGCGCCAAGGCGGCGGTCCGTCGCAGTATTTCCAGGGCGGCAACCTTCCGTTTTTCCGCAAACTTCCCTTCAAACGCGGTTTTTCGCCGCTCACCACCCTGCGCTACCAAGAAGTTAACCTGGACCGTTTGGCGAACCTGCCCGCGGGAGCGGAGGTGACGCCGGAATTCCTGGCCGAGCAGGGGCTGGTCTCCAGCGCACAGAAGCCGGTGGCCGTCCTTGGACGCGGCGAAATCAAGGCGGCTTTGACCGTCCGGGTGCATAAGGTCAGCGGCGGCGCAAAGGCCAAAATCGAAGCGGCGGGCGGCAAGGTCGAGGCCTGGGAAGCTCCCCAGCCCGCGGCCGCCGCGCCGGAAGCCGCGGCGCCCAAACCGGAAAAGAAAAAGGCCGCGAAGAAGCCGGCTGCCAAGAAACCGGCCGCCAAGAAACCGGCGCAGGCCTAGCGGCGCGGAAGGACGGGATTGGGAGGAACCATGTCGATGCTGAGAAAGGCGGTTAATTTCCTGCGGCACCTGTGGGCGGCGGAGGATCTCCGCAACCGGGTGCTGATCAGCCTGATGCTGCTGGTGATCTACCGCGTGGCGTCGCACGTCCCCGTGCCGGGCGTGAATCTGGAAGCCTTGCGGGCGCTGCTGCAAACCGAAGGCAGCACATTCCTCAACATGCTCGACATGATCGCGGGCGGCACGATTGCGAACTTCTCCGTCATGGCCATGGGACCGTATCCCTACATCACCGCCCAGATCATCCTGCAGCTGCTCTCGCCGATCATCCCCGGGATGGAACAGCGGCAGAAGGAGGATCCGCAGGGCGCCCGGCGCTGGATGGAGCGGTGGACCTACTACATCGCCGTCCCGATGGCGGCGCTGCAGTCGCTTTCCCAGATCGGCATCGTCAACGCGATCAACACTCCCAACGCCGAGCCGATCCTTCCGAATTTCGGCTGGAACCTGCCGTCGGTCGCGGTGATCGTCACGATGACCGCCGGCACGATGTTCGCCATCTGGCTGGGCGAGCTGATTTCGGAGTACGGCTTGCGCAACCAGGGCCTGTCGCTGATCATCTTCGCCGGGATCGTTTCGCGCATCCCGAACAACCTGGCGGCGATGGCCAAGGGCGGGATGGTCGGGCTGACCAGCCTGGCGGTATACATCCTGGTCATCGTCGCGGTGATCTTCCTGATCATCATCGTCCAGCAGGGGCGGCGCAACATCCCGGTGATGTACCCCGGCCGCCGGATCGGCTTCCGCCAGGCGATGCCGGTGCGGGCTAACCTGCCGCTGATGGTCAACATGGCCGGCATGATCCCCCTGATTTTCGCCGGGACCTTCATCTCCATGCCGAACGTGTTCGCCGGATGGATCGTGGGGGCGGTCCCGGATAACAGCCATTGGCTGCACAACGCCGCCTTGAGCGTGATGCAGTTCATGAACGGCAACACCGCCGGCTACTACATCATTTTCTTCCTGCTGGTGGTCGGATTCACGTTCTTTTACACCGACGTGCAGTTCACCCAGGCCAACTTCGCCGAAAACCTGCGCCGCAGCGGAGCGCAGATCCCCGGCGTGACTTCGGGCGAAGCCACGCAAAAATACCTGACCCGGGTGATGCGGCGGATCACCTTCCCCGGCGCGTTCTTCCTGGGGTTGGTGGCCATCCTGCCGTTCCTGGTCGGGCTGATCGTCGATCTGGGATCGCAGCGCAGCCAGCTGTTGATCACCTCGTCGGGCTTGTTGATCGTCGTGGGCGTCGTCCGCGAACTGTATTTCACGCTCGAAGCGGAGCTGAAGCTGCGCGGGTACGACGAATCCTTGTTGGTGAAATGAGATGGCCGAATTAATCGTCCTCCTTGGTCCGCCCGGGGCCGGAAAAGGCACCCAGGCAAAGGTGCTCAGCCAGAAGCTGGGCCTGGCGCACATCTCCTCCGGCGACCTGTTCCGGGAGCACCTCTCGCGCAAGACGGAGCTGGGCGTCCTGGCCCAGGGCTACATGCAGCGCGGGGAGCTGGTGCCGGACAATGTCACGATTGCGATGATCCGCGAGCGGATGAAGAATTCGGATTGTGCCAAAGGGGCGATCCTGGACGGCTTTCCGCGGACGGTCCCGCAGGCCGAAGCCTTGGATCGGTTCCTGGCCGATTCGCAGCTGGGGGCGGTGCGCCGAGTGCCCTACATCAAGGTTGACGCCCAGGTGCTGATCGACCGGTTGAGCGGGCGCTGGTCGTGCCGCGCCGGCGGGCACGTCTACCACGAAAAATTCAACCCGCCTCGGATCGCCGGAATTTGCGATGTGGACGGGTCGGAGCTGTACCAGCGGGAGGACGACAAGGCGGAGACGGTGAAAAACCGGATCCGGGTTTATTTCGAACAGACCGCGCCGCTGATCGAGTATTACCGCCGCAAGGGGATCCTGGCGGAGATCGACGGGGCGGGGCCGATCGACGGGGTGACCCGCGACCTGCTGGCCTCGGTCGCCTGACCCACCGGTATGGCCCCGTTGCGCGGCATCACGCTGAAATCCAAACGCGAGCTGGCGATCATGCGCGAGGCCGGGCGGGTGAACGCCCTGGCGCTCGCCGCCGCCAAAGCGGCGATCCGTCCGGGGGCGACCACAGCCGACGTCGACGAGGCCGCGGCGGAACTCTTAAAAAAACACGGTGCGCAGCCCGCCTTCCTGGGGTACGGCCAGCCGCCTTACCCGGCGGTGACCTGCGTCTCGGTCAACGAGGAGCTGGTCCACGGGATCCCCGGCAAACGCCGGATCCGCGAGGGCGACCTGGTCAGCGTGGATTGCGGCGCGATCTTCGACGGGTTTGTCGGCGACGCGGCGTTTTCGGTGTATGTCGGGGAGCCGGACGAGCTCTCCCGGCGGCTCCTGGAGGCGACCGAGGAGGCTCTGCACGCGGCGATCGATATGATGCGGCCCGGCAAGAAAACCGGCGACGTCTCGGCGGCGATGCAGCGAGTGGCGGAGCGGGCGGGGTTCTTCATGGTGCGCAACTACACCAGCCACGGGGTCGGGCGGGCGATGCACGAAGAACCGCAGGTGCCGAACTACATGCGGCCCGGATCGGGCGTCCTCCTGCGGCCGGGGATGACCATCGCGCTGGAGCCGATGGTGATCGTCGGCACGCCTGACACCCGCGTGCTTCCGGACGAGTGGACGGTTGTCTCGCGCGACCTGTCGCTGACGGCGCATTTCGAGCACACCGTGGCGGTGACCGACGCGGAGCCGCAGATCCTCACCGTCCCGTGAGCGGAGTCGGGCGGTTTCCGGCTTGGGGGTCGCGTCGGCTGCGTGAGCGGCCTCGCCCACGGCCCAAGAGCGGGCAAGGGCGCCGTGCGGGGACGGGCTTTTCGGAACGCAATCCGGCCGGTATAATGGGTCGTTTGGCTCAAGCAGAAAAAGGAGTGCAGGAACCATGAAAGTGACATCGTCCGTACGCAAACGCTGCCCGAAGTGCAAGCTGGTCCGCCGGGCGGGCAAGCTTTACGTCATTTGCGAGAATCCGAAGCACAAGCAGAGGCAGGGATAACCATGGCTCGTATCGAAGGCGTCGATCTGCCCCGTGACAAGCGGGTGGAAGTGGGTCTGACCTACATCTATGGAATCGGCCCCGTGCTCTCGAAGCGCATCCTCCAGGCGGCCAAGGTCGATCCGGACACCCGGATCAAGGACCTGACCGAAGCCGAGGTGACCGCGCTGCGCGAATTCATCGGCAAGAATTTCACGGTGGAGGGCGACCTGCGCCGGGAAGTCCAGATGAATGTCAAGCGGCTGGTGGAAATCGGCTGTTACCGCGGACTGCGCCATCGCCGCAACCTTCCGGTGCGCGGCCAGCGGACCCGAACGAATTCCCGCACGCGCAAAGGCCCGAAGAAGACCGTCGCCGGGCGCGGACGCAGGCGCGGAGCGAAGAAGAAATAATCCTCACCCCCTAACCCCTGCACCCCTTCCCCCTCTCCTGGCTTATGCCAGGAGAGGGGGAAGGGGCGGGGGGGAAGGGGAGAGGCCGTGCGGGAAATCCCTCGGGGATCCTTCCCCTCCCGCGGCTGGGAGGATTTCCGCCGCACTCATTCATCCGGATCCATCGGTTCGTTTTCGGCAGTGAGGGAATATGGCAGGAACAGGAACCACTCGCGGCGCCTCGCGCGCCGGCAGCAAGAAAGGCAAGCGGTCGGTCGCCTACGGACAGGCGCACGTTTACGCTTCCTTCAACAACACCATCGTCACGGTGACGGACGGGCAGGGCAACACCGTCTCGTGGGCCAGCGCGGGAACCTCCGGATTCAAGGGTTCCCGGAAGAGCACGCCCTTTGCCGCCCGGATGGCCGCCCAGCAGGCGGCCAAAGCGGCGCAGGATATGGGCATGCAGGAAATCGATCTGTTCATCAACGGGCCGGGGCCGGGCCGCGAGGCCGCCATCCGCGCGATCCAAGGGGCGGGGTTGAAAGTCCGCTCGATCCGGGACGTCACCCCCGTTCCGCACAACGGATGCCGTCCACCGAAGAAGCGCCGGGTCTAGACCGTTGTTCATCGGCCGAATTCCCCGCCGGGCGGGGTTTCCGGGCCAAGGAAGGAAAACAGCATGTCGAAGAGAATTGGACCGGCTTGCAAGCAATGCCGGCGCGAGGGCGATAAACTCTTCTTAAAGGGCGAGCGTTGCCTGGGGGGGAAGTGCGCCTTCGACCGGCGCGGATTTGCCCCGGGCCAGCACGGCAAAGAGGCGCAGTTCAAGCGCCAGAGGCTTTCCGACTACGCCCGCCAGCTGCGCGAGAAGCAGAAGGCGCGGCGGGTGTACGGGATCCTCGAGGCGCAGTTCCGGCGCTACTACCAGGAGGCGCTCAAGAAGCGCGGCATGACCGGCTTGAATCTGCTGCAGATCCTCGAAAGCCGGCTCGACAACGTCGTCTTCCGGATGGGATTCGCCGAAAGCCGGGCCAAGGCCCGGACTCTCGTCACCCACGGGCACTTCAACGTCAACGGGAGGAGGACCGACGTCCCCTCGGTGGTACTGCGGCCGGGCGACTTGATCGCAGTCCGCGACGGCTCCCGCAACCGGACCTATTTCAAGGGGCTGGCCGAAGCTTCGGAGAACCGGACCGTGCCGACCTGGATCAACCGGGATTTGGAGAAGCTTTCGGGCTCGATCGCCAAGCTTCCCGAACGGCACGAGCTGAGCGACATCCGACTGAACGAACAGCTGATCGTCGAGTTCTACTCGCGGTAAGCCTCATCGACCGCCCCGTCGCGGGCGGACATGGTTCGTCGTTCGGCGCGCGGTTCCACAGGGTGCGCCGGAGGAGAGAATCGACGTGAGCATATCCACCAACATGGTCATGCCCAAGATCGAGCGCGACGCCGTCTCGCAGAATTACGCGCGCTTCGTGCTCAGCCCGCTGGAAAGCGGATACGGGATCACGCTCGGCAACGCCCTGCGCCGGGTGCTGCTTTCCTCGCTGGAGGGCGCCAGCGTCACCTCGGTGCGGATTTCCGACGTGTCGCACGAATTTTCCAGCATTCCCGGGATTAAGGAAGACGTCACCCAGCTCCTGCTGCAGATCAAGCAGATGCGGCTGCGGATGGTCTCCGGAGAGACGGCGCGGCTGCGCCTGGAGGTGAGCGGCGAAGGCACCGTCACCGCGGCCGACGTCGTACCGCCGCCGGAGGTGGAAGTGGTCAACCCGGACCTCTACCTGTTCACGGTCGACGATCCGAAAACCAAGCTCGACGTGGAATTCACGGTCCAGAAGGGGCGCGGGTACTCGCCCTCCGACGAACGCGGCCGGATGCCGATCGGCGAATTGCCGGTGGACGCGATCTTCTCGCCCGTGCGCCGGGTGAATTTCGACGTGGAACGCTCCCGGGTCGGGCAGGACACCAATTACGACCGCCTGGTCATCGAAGTCTGGACCGACGGGACGATCCGGCCGGAAGAGGCGCTCAGCCAAAGCGCGCGGATCCTGATCGCCCACCTGCGCGACTTGGCCGGGGTGAGCGAGGAAAGCCTGACCATCGGCACGACCGAAGCCGTGGCGCCGAAGATCTCGAGCGAAATCCTCGAGACGCCGATCGAACAGCTCGACCTTTCGGTGCGGGTGTTCAACTCTCTCAAGCGCACCGGGATCACCACCGTCGGCGAGGTTCTCGAGCTGCTGAACAAGGGCGAAGACGCCGTGCTTTCCATCCGCAACTTCGGCGAAAAAAGCCTCGACGAACTGCGGGAGAAACTGCGCGAGAAGGGATTCCTGCGCGGTCCGGAAACCGAACCAGCGGAAGCCCCCCGCGAACCTCAGATGGAGTAGTCAGATATGCGACACCAGATTGCCGGAAAAAAACTCGGCCGCTCCAGCGGACACCGAACTTCGCTGCGGCGGACCCTGATCAACGAGATCCTGGAGCACGAACGGATCCACACCACGCGCGCTAAAGCGTTGGCGGTGCGCGGCGAGTTGGAGAAGCTGGTCACCCTCGCCAAGCGCGGGATCGCCGGCGGAGACCAGAAGATGGTCCATGCCCGCCGGGTGGCGGCCGCGCGCCTTGCCAGCCCCGCCATGGTCAAGCGGCTGTTCGACGACATCGCCCCGCGCTACGAAAAAACCAACGGCGGCTACACCCGCGTACTGCGCCTGGGGCAGCGCAAGGGGGATGCGGCCGAAATGGTTCTGCTGGAGTTCGTCGAGTAACCCTCCCCGCCCGGGAGGCCGAACGTGGGACGTTACCAGGCTACGATCGCCTACGATGGAACCGCCTTCCGGGGGTTCCAGGCCCAGCCGGATTTCCGCACGGTGGAAGGCGAACTGCGCTCCGCGCTGGCGGCCCTCGGCTGGCGCGGGCAAACCCTGCTCTCCGGAGGACGGACCGACGCCGGCGTACACGCGGCCGGGCAGGTGATCGCCTTCGACCTGGAATGGCGCCATCCGCCGGAGGTATTGCAGAGGGCGCTCAACGCGCTCCTGCCGGACGATGTCGCCTGTCCGGCGCTGAGCAGGGCGGAGCCGGATTTCCATCCGCGCTACGGCGCCCTGCGGCGCTGCTACCGCTACCGGGCGATCCTCACGCCGTGGCCCGACCCTTTGCGGGAGCGGTACGCGTTGCGGGTGTGGCCGGAGCCGGATCTGGAGCGGATGGCGGCGGCGGCGCGGGCGCTCCCGGGCAGGCACGATTTCGGCGCCTTCGGCAGCGCCCCGCGCAAAGGCTCGCACACGGTGCGAACGGTTCTGCGGGCGGAGTGGCGGCGCAGCGGCGACGAATTGGAATTCTGGATCGAAGCGGATTCGTTTTTATTCCGCATGGTGCGCAGGATCACGGGGACGCTGCTGCAGATCGGCCTCGGCCGCCGCGAGCAAACGGCGGTCGCCGGTTTGCTGGAACGCCCCCCTCGGGGAAGGGCCGCGGCCCCCGCGGCGGCGAGTGGGTTATGCCTGATGCGGATCGAGTATCCCGGCCCCCTTGCCCTCTGATCCCTCTCCCGGCGTATGCCGGACGAGGGAAGGCGGAAAAACGGCGCGCTTTCGGTTTTTTACAGGGGTGAGGGCGGGCCGGACAAAAGAAGATTTGGAGAGAACCAAAGTGGAAAAAACATTCATCCCGAAAGCATCCGATCTTAAACGGGAATGGTACGTCATCGACGCCGAAGGCGAAGTGCTCGGCCGGCTGGCCAGCAAGGTGGCGACCGTCCTGCTGGGCAAGCACAAACCGACCTTCACCCCGGGCGTCCCCGTCGGCGACGGCGTGATCGTCATCAACGCCGGAAAGATCCGAGTCACCGGCAAGAAGCTGACGGACAAGATCTACTACCACCATTCCGGGTATCCGGGCGGGATGAAAAGCATTTCGCTTCGCGACCAGCTCGCCAAGCATCCGGACCGGGTGATCCGCGCCGCGGTGTGGGGCATGCTGCCGCACAACAAACGCGGCAAATCCATCATCAAGTGGCTCAAGGTGTATGCCGGAGCCGAACACAAACACGGGAGCCAGCACCCCAAGCCGCTGGCGTAAGGAAGGGACCGACCGATGGCGACCAAATATTTCGAAGGCGTCGGAAGGCGCAAGGAAAGCACCGCCCGCGTGCGGATCATTCCGGACGGCAACGCGCTGACCGTGAACGGCAAAGAAGCCAAAGAGTTTTTCACCCGCGTGGGCGACCTTGAGCGCGCCTTTTCGGCGCTCCGGGCGGCGGGACGGGAGAACCAACTGACGGTCAGCGCGCTCGTGTCGGGCGGCGGTGTGACCGGGCAGACCGAAGCCGTGCGGCAGGGCGTGGCCCGCGCGCTGGTGAAGATGGACGAAACCCTCCGCCCCACGCTGCGCAAGGAAGGTCTGCTCACCCGCGACGACCGAATGAAGGAGCGCAAGAAACCGGGCCTCAAGCGGGCCCGCAAGGCGCCCACTTACACCAAGCGGTAGCTTTTCCGCGGGCCGCATTCCTATTCGCTTTTCATCAGCCGGGGTACACTTGCCCCGGCTTGGTCTTTAACAAACCAATCACCGCAGAGACGCTGAGAACGCAGAGTAATTGAAGAGCAGTAAAAGGGGAGGAGATTTCTCCGCGTCCTCTGCGTCTCCGCGGTGAAAGAAGTTTTTGGAGGAACCGTATGCCGGTTAAAATCGTCATCGTCGGGCTGGGACCGGGGGGGAAGGGGCTGGTCACACAGGAGGTGTACGCGGCGCTCGCCGCCGCGCCGGAAGTGTGGGTCCGCACCGCGCGCCACCCGGCGGTGGAGGAACTGCCGCAGGTCGCCTGGAAGCCGATGGATTCGATCTACGAGCGGGAGGACGATTTCACCGCGGTCTACGAAACGATCGCGGCCGAAATCCTGCGCCTCGCCCGGCGGCCGGAGGGCGTGACCTACGCGGTGCCCGGCAGTCCGCGGGTCGGCGAATCCACCGTGGCGCGCATCCTGGCGGGAGCGAAGGCCGGCGGCCTGGGGGTGCGGGTCCTTGAGGGGCTGTCGTTCGTCGAACCCGCGCTCGGCGTGCTGGGCGTGGACGCGCTGGACGGGCTGCACGTTTCCGACGCGGTCGAACTTGCCGCGCGGCACCACCCGCCGTTCCCGCCTTCCGCCCATGCGCTCGCGGCCCAGCTGTATTCGCGCACGCTGGCCGGGGAAGTCAAACTGACGCTGATGAACCAGTATCCGGAGGAGCATCCGGTGAAGCTGATCCACGCGGCGGGGACGCGGGACCGGTCGGTGGAGGAACTGCCGCTGCATCAAATCGACCGCAGCGGGCGGATCGCCCACCTGACGACGCTTTACATTCCGCCCCGCTCCGGGGCCTTCGAGGAATTCCAGGAGACGATCGCGCGCCTGCGGGCGCCGGACGGCTGCCCGTGGGACCGCGAGCAAACCCACCGCTCGCTGCGGGGCAACCTGCTCGAGGAGGCCTACGAGGTCCTCGAGGCGATCGACCGCGGGGATGCGCGGGGGATGGCCGAGGAATTCGGCGACTTGCTGCTGCAGATCCTCCTTCACGCGCAGATCGCGACCGAGGCGGGCGATTTCCGCATGGCCGACGTGGTGGCCGGGGTCGACGAAAAGATCCACCGCCGCCACCCGCACGTCTTCGGCGGGGAGAAGGTCGACGGAGTCGGCCAGGTGCTTACGAATTGGGAGCAGATCAAGGCCGCGGAACGCGGCGAAAAAGAGAAAGCCGGAAAAGGATTGTTCAACGGCGTGCCGCCCGCGCTGCCCGCGCTCGAGCAGGCCGTCAGCTACCAGAAGCGCGCGGCGCGGGTCGGGTTCGATTGGCCGGCGATCGAGGGGGTGAAGGCCAAGGTGGCCGAGGAACTCGAGGAATTGGCGAACGCGCGGGACGAGGCGGAGCGCGAGCACGAGCTGGGGGACGTGTTCTTCGCCCTCGTCAACCTGGCGCGCTGGCTTAAGCTGAATCCCGAATCCGCCTTGCGCGAATCCAACGCCCGCTTCCGCCAGCGCTTCGGGCGGGTGGAGGCGGGCGCGGCCCGGCTCGGCAAGCCGCTGAAAGAGATGACCCTCGAGGAAATGGACGCGCTGTGGGAAGCGGCGAAAGCGGAAAAATGAATTCCCGCGCGGTATCCAGGACCGAAAAAACCAAGAACTACGCGGCAAGTCCCCCATTCCGTGACCGCCCATATTCACGAATTACTCGGAAACATAGTTGCTCCGTGGGGGCAGGCTGCGGGGTATTCATCATCCCGCGTAAGGGATGAAAAAGCCACAAAAGGCACAAAGGGCACAAAGCGGAAAAGAGAAAAAGTTGATGTTGACAACAGCCGGAACAAATTGCAAGCAGACGATTGTCGGCCCCCTTTTCGCCAAGGGTTTAGGTATTTAAGGGAAGCGTATACACCCCTTGATCAGTGACCGCAACCAAGATTTTCGGCGAAGAGGGGCTGATGTGTGGAGGACTCCCGTACGCATGGTAGGGGTCGCTTTATGCGAGGCCGTACGTTCAGGGGAAGGGGTTTTTCCAGTATTGTAAAAAAGGCCGAAAGGCGTGGACGATATTGTGGTTGCGGGATCCATTGATACAGGATTGGTTGAATTGCATGATACACAACTCGGAAGCAAGGCAAAAAGGAAAATGATCTCGCGGGGACGGGAGAATACAGGAAGGTGTTGAACATTATTAATGACTTTTTTCCTAACGAATTGTTTTGTTTAACTGCTCAGACTCCCCCTCATCCGCCCTCCCGCCGCTTTCCTTCGCTTTCCTTCGCTTCGCTCGGGACAGGCGCTCGGGACAAGTTCGGGCACCTTTCCCGGAATTGCGCCGGGACCGGCCTCCCAGCCCCACGTCTGCGGATGAAGATATGTGTTTATTCACAGCCCTCCGGCTTAAGCGATTGGCTGGGAGGATGGGATGAGGGGGGAATAATTGGGCATTTTATTTTATTACCTTTCAAAACCACTGCCTATGGCAGTGAGTACCCTGAAAAGGTTCTACCGTGAGGGTAATAAATCTTCCGCTCAACCTCGATGGACAAAGAACAGTCGGGTTCAATCCATCCCATCCT
>JAFGKK010000034.1 GCA_016928575.1 Anaerolineales bacterium | reverse complement strand
GGATTTCGAAACGGCGGCGACCAACGCCCGGAAGGCTTCCAGCATGAAGCCCAACCCCGTCGCGCTGACTGCGGAGGAGTTGATGGGGATACTCAAGGAGGCGTGGTAGGGGAAACGAAAGATCACCAGCCGAAACCCGGAATTCTTGCGTGCTTCCGAAGCAAGGATGCCGTTCCGTATGACGAAAAAGCCATGCCGCCCCCATAATATAAAATCGGCGCATCTCCTCAGCCCACAGATATACGGACCACCCGGCAATTACGGGAAGCAACACCCTGCGGCGAACATCCCGGACGCCATCCCCCATCGTTCCGACAGTCCCGCCGTTCATGGACCCGCAGGCATCAGATCAGATCCGTTCCATTCCTTGCGGGATTCCTCCACAGCCATTCCCCGCTTTCCGGATCCCCGACAAGCCAAGTTTACCGGCGGATGAATACATCAGCCGGCACGATTCTTTATGGCCGGAGGATAATCTTATTTTACGACGGCGAAGTAAAAAACCGCGCAGATGCCGACGAAGAGAAAAAGCCAGACCCGGGCACCGGCGATGAACTTTTTCCACTCCTCTTTTTTAAACATAAGAAGACCGACAATGGCTTTTAAATTTACAATGATGATCGTCAGAAAAAGGCTGATAAATCCGAAGAGGAGAATCACACCCCAAGCGACGGCCGAGCGGATTTGTTCCAGCGGCGGATCCATGGCGCTTTTCATGTCCGGAATCGCGAAGACAGTGGTCTCGAAGACTCGAACCTCGTATCCATTGCAAAAAATAGGATCCATTCCCAGACGTGTGACGACCAAGTAATTGCAATTGGCATACTGGGTGAATGCACCTTTAATAATCAGCGGCAGCAAGAAGATCGCCAAGACCAGTAATATTCCAATCATGAGGATGGGAAGAATCCAGACCTTTAAAATCCCCGACCGGGAATTACCATCCGCCTGTTGAATGTTGCGGCCAAGGTTTGTCTTTGCGGCCATGTTTTCCTCCCATCGGTTTACCATAATATTTCAGGCGGATAAGCCGGAAAATGAACGGCCGCGGCACATTTCGTTTCCAACCCCTGCCGGTCGGCCGTGCCGGATATCATCCGCCATCGGGCGTGCATCCGGGGGCAACCCCCCGGCGCCGCAGCGTCCTCCGCCTCATCCCGCCGGCGCCGCTTCGTCCACGGCCGCCTCGAGCGCCGCCAGCCGGCCGGAGATCTCGTCCAACCCGGCGGAAACCCGCTCCAGGCGGTCTTCTTCTCCGCGGACGAAATTCCTATACGGAGCCATGGATTGCCGCAGCCGCTCGAGCCCGCGGCCGAGCTCGCTGCGGAAATTCTCCGCGAGCGCCGCCTCCAGCCGCGTGCGCAACGCTTCCATCTTTTTACGGAAGTCGCGCTTGGCGACGCCGCGCCGCCACGGGATGACCGCCAGCCCGACCACGCCCAACACACCCGCCGCCACCAGCCCGGTGGCGTCGGCCGCGGCCGTCGTGAGCAGAACCTTAAGCAAAAGGCCCAACCCGAGCGCACCCACCTCAACCAGCCCGGTCATGGCGACCGATTCCCGGACGGTCACCGTCAACCGCTCGCTCTCGACCGTCCGGTCGTATCCGCGGATAACTCCCTCGGCCTGCGCGCCGAGGCTCTCGAGGAGCTGGCGGCGGTTGTAGACAAATCCCCCGGCCGCATCCTGGGCCGCCTCATGCAGCGCCGAAGTCTCACGCCGCCGGCCCAGTTCGACCGCCGTCCGCCGCCATACGCCCAGCTCGCGCTCGACCAGCCAGTCGATGACCTCTTGGACGTGCAGTGAGACCTTCTCGGGCGTATCGGCCACGACCTCGTTCTCGAATGCGGCGCGCATCCGATCCCCATGCAGAAGCATCTCGCCGAGCTTCATCAGGCGCATGTGGTCGTCCAGGAAGGTTTCGCCGCGCAGGCTCATTTGCAAAAGGTCGTTTTCGATGCGGGCGCGGTGCCGCTCGAACTCGGCCTGCATATCGGCCTCGTACGCCGCCCACTGTTCTTCGGCCAGCCGCAGCGCCTGCGCATCCTCGGCCAGCATCTGCAGACGCCCGGCAGCTTTGGCCTGGTACTGGTCCGCCAGCTTGGCGGCCACGCCCAGCGGGCTGCGCAGCTTCAACTCCACCAGATGGGCCTGCGTCAGTGTGTCGCGCAGATAATCCCGGAACCGGCGGAAGCCTTCGGCCGCGGGCGATTCCGGCGCCCGCAACCCGGCCCTGGCCGAGACCAGGAACAGCTCCGGATCGAAGTCGAGCAGGCGCCGCACCTGCGAGCGCACGAAGGTTTCGACCTCGCTCCGGGCCGCCTCGCCGTCGAGCACGTCGTCCTTGTTGATCACAACGACGACCTTCTTGCCCCATTGGCGGATGCCCTCCAGGAAGGCCCGTTCGCTCTCGGTGAACGGACGGTCGGCCGAGGTGACAAACAGGACCAGATCGCTGCGCGGGACGAAGTCGCGGGCGATGGCCTCGTGCCGCCGCAGGACCGCGTTCGTCCCGGGGGTGTCCACAATCCGCACCTGCCGCAGGAGCTCGGCCGGATAGCGCAGCAACCGTATGTCGTCCTGGAGGAATTCGGGCACGCCCGTCGGCCCGTGCGCCAGGACATAGACCCGGTCGGTCGTCGGCGTCGGCCCCTCCGGCAGGAACGACTCACCCAGCAGCGCGTTGATCAAGGCCGACTTGCCGCTGTTGAACTCGCCGACGACGACCAGCAGGAACAGTTCATCGAGCTGCTGCAAGGCGCGCCGCAGGTGTTCGAGATCAGCCGGCTCCGCCTCCCACCCCGACAGCACGTCGAAGGCACATTGCAAGACCGCCCGCTCCCCGGTCCAGATGCGCTTTTGCGCATCGTTCAACCACGCCGCAAAAGTCATCGTCGGTTCACCATTTTCCGTAATCCGGCATCCGCTCTGATCCTTCGCCGCTTTCATCCCGTTGCGGAACGCTTCGTGGAGCCCGATTCCGGCAAACGGATCCCCGATTTCCGGCCGCCTTACCGGCGGACGGATTCACCCCGCCCGCCGGTATCCGCGCGGGCTCCCCGACAGGTCAACGGCGGTCCAGCATCGGGGCGCTTCCGCCCGTCCGCGGGCCGCCTTCCGCGTATCGCAAAACAACCCTCCGCACGCTGAAGCGGCGGCCGCAAAGAGCAAGCGCGGACCCCGGAGGGCTAAGAACCCCGGCCCGGGGCAGCTTCCCGGGGTCCGTGCTTGCGAACTTGCTAGAGATACTTAACGAGTGTCGCAATCAGCATCAAGATGAGGCCGGCCAGGGCCAGCCAGAAGGCATACGGGCTCAAGGCGGCTATGGTGCCCAGGAAGCCGAGCAGCCCAAGCACGCCAAGAATAAGAGCGGCCCACCACGTAATGAGTTTCGGAGCACTGGGTTTCATTGTCGCATCTCCTTTGTATCGGGTGCAACGTTTTCCGGGATCCGACGGTCGGCCCGGGTGAATCAGAATCCGTGTTTTCGGCTAATGCGCCCGGCAGGACAAACACGGTCGCCACCCCCAGAAGGAAACCGAAGTTGTACCGCTTCCCCCGTTGTGCCCTTCGTGCATCTGCGCGCCGGGATTAAAGAAGGACACCACGAGCGTCACCGGAGAGACGACCCGAGGCTGGATTCCCAGCCCGATACGACACCCGCGGGGTTGCCGTGCGCATCGGGGGTGTTGGCCTGCGGGTTCTGTCCCGGCGCATAGACTGGAATGCTTACGCCGGGGACGACGATCTCACCGCCGGGGCCGGCGTATCCAGTTTGACAATCGCGCCGGAGGCGCAACCGGCGGCCGTTGCCAGCGCCACAGCGAGAAAAACCAGATTAAAACATCAACTCTTTCCCACTCATTCGGCCAGCATTCATGCGGTTTGCTGCAAATTCCTTTGTTACTTGCCGCCGGATTTCGAAATTTTCTTCAGCATCACGCCGGTTTTTTCCGGCCTGTCGCCGCGTGTCGCTACATCCGCCTGGGCAACAATTCCCAGGATTCTGTATTCGTTGTCTACGACGGGAATACGGCGCAATTGATGCCTGGACATCGCATTCATCGCTTTCTGCAAATCCTCTTCCGCGCGGCAGGTCACCAGCTTGCGGGTCATCACCGCTTCCAACTTCGTGGATTTGGCATTCCGCCCTTTGGCCACGACTTTCAACGCCAGGTCCCGATCGGTTACGATGCCGACCAACGCCTGAGACTTCTTGTTTTCGACCACGGGAATCGAACCGATGTTTTTGCGTTTCATCCATTGCGCCGCTTTTGCCGCTGTGTCTTTTGGCAGGCAGCAAACGGGGTTTTTCGTCATCACCTCATAACATTTCTTCATGATATTCTCCTCTTGCGGGATGGAAACACAGCCTTTCCTGCAAAATGCGGAGAGGCAGCCTGTCCGGCCGCCTCTCCGCATTTCCTTACGGCGCTAGAGATTGACAATCCCAAGCAGCTGCAGGATGACGAGGATGACGACGATCACGATCAGAATGTGGATCCAACTTCCGACTTTCGGGAACTTCGTGCTCATTCTTCCGCCCAAGAAGCCAAGCAGCCACAGAATTACGAGAATGACGATGATGGTCCACAACATGGGATTCCTCCTTTTGAGTGATCGAGCGAGGGGCGCCGGCCAAATTCACCCGGCGGCACGCGAACTAGCGGCCGATCAGAATGAAGATGCCGGCCGCGATGGCGAGGATCGCCAGGATGGCACCGACGCCGCCGATGCCGAGTAGCGTCACCAGACCCCAGGCGATGAGGAAGATGGCCAGCAAGAGCATACCTATGTTACGGGTGATATGCATACGGTCTCCTTTCCATCCGAAATGGGTGGCAGGTTCGATGCCGAAAGCATCCGCCCGCCGCCGGGGCGTATGTGGAGAACAACCTCAGGAAACATGAACCGTCATATTACCGGCCGTTCTCGCTCCGGTAACTGTGTTGCTCTGCGCGGAGGATTGTTTGGCCATTCCGTCCGTGCGATCTCGCCAATGGAAGTCATGCCGCCGGATTTTGGCGCGCACCAGTTTTACAGTTTTAGCGGCAAACAGCAGAATCGTCGCTACTCCCGCCATGCCGCCGATCATCAGACCGAATAGAACATTCCTCGTGTTTTGGTTACCCATCGCATACTCCTCGAAAAGGTTTCCCCACTGTCGCCCACCTCGCCCCCAAGGCTCTCAACGCACCTTGTTGTCCGCACCGAATTCTCCGTGGATCCATCCGTCACGCACCCCGCCGGCGGATATGAATCCCGGCCTTGATTCGGTCTGCATCCGTGAGCGAAAACCATTCGACCAGGCGCCGGATGATTCTCCGCAAGGTCTGCGCGACGGCCGAATAAAGGCTCGGCCGGTTTGGTTCCGATCGACAACCATCCTTTGAAATGTCCATGTTGTTTCCTGTTTATGGTTGCGTATGTTGATCGGTGGTCGTCGTGGGTGATTACACGGAAGAGCGCGTATCGGCCGGATTAGATCCGGCGTCGGACGAGATGCACAATCGCGATCACGATAATGGCGCCCAGCAGAGTGACCAGCATGGTCGGAACGTTGATCGCGTCGTTGATCGTCCCGATCCCGAAGATGGGGCTGAGGAAGTAACCGGCCAGGAAGGCGCCCAGGATGGCGACGAGGATGTTGATCAAGAGGCTCGCCCGGTCGCGCATGATTTCACTCGCCAGCCAGCCGATCACGGCGGCAACGATCAGGTAAATTACGATGTTGGTGATGTTCATTCTTCTCTCCATTTTGGGTATGTTGGGATTGCATGGATTTTGTCGCTTTTTTCATCCTTACGCTTTCTCACTCCGGGTGTCGGATCCCCCTGATCGTCCAGAATGTCCAAACCATTCTGCGAAGCCGTTTTTATCGGCTCTTCCGGCAGGCTCGGTTACGTTATTTTACGGAAACGCCGGCGACCGCCATTCTCAGGCGTTCGGCCACGCGCTCGGGGGTCTCGCCTTTGCTGATGAACGCATCGGCGCCGGCGGAGAGCGCGGCCTGCTGGCGGGCGTCCAGATGGCTGATCAGGACGATGACCAGCGCGGCCGGGCAGGCCTTGCGGAGCTCTTGCAGCGCCGCCGTCGGCGAGCGTGGGAGCAAACTCCAATCCACCAGCAGCATGTCGGCGCGGCGGCTCGGCGCCTGAACGATGGTGGTCGCCCAATCGGCCGCTTCGCCGATGACCTCCATGTTCAAGTCCTGGAGCAGCAGGCGGAGGGCGGAGCGCTCTTCGTGGTTAGCATCGGATAGATATACGCGGGCCATACTTTCATCCTATACCAGATACTCCCCGGCCGCATCCAACGGCCGGGGAGTATTGATCTCCGCCACTTGGCGGAGATCCAAAGAGAAGGGTTCTCCGCTTATTGCCGGGCCCAGAGGTTTGCAGGGTATCCGGACCCCTCACGCGGGACCGGCATCCTTCGTCCGCCCCCAGCCCTTCCGCCGCCGGCGATCCGCATATTTGGGATCCGGCCAGGCTAGCGATGGAATGAAGTCCGAGAATTCAACCGGCATGATCAGGCCGTGACGCTCCGGACGGGACCGGCCGAATTCAACCTCCCGGCCGCAATTCCCGCAAGTGAAAAAAAATCGTCGTTTTCGCGGTTGGTTTCCGGCTCGTTGATTTCATATTCTTCAGGTCCGGAAGAAGAGTCGTCCACCGCATACGCGCCCGGATCGCCGCGATGGACTTCGTCGTCCTCGTTTTTCCCGATCTTCTCTTTAGTCCGGCATTCCCCGTGGTGATTTCCGCGGAGCGGCCACCATTCGTGCCAGCGTTTACCGCTGGTTCCAGCCAGGATGCCCCACACATAAGTGACAATCAGGCTGTGGCCGCCGTAGGAAGAACGGGAAAATTGTGTGCAGGCTCGGCGTTCATCTATGCGCTCCATCCGATCCCCGGCAACAGGGGATTTAGGGCGCGGTTTTTCCTATGGGCTCGTTCTATTTCAAGCCAAAAAGCGCTCAATCCGCCGCGCCCACCCGGTTGCGCCCATTACGCTTGGCGCGGTACAGCGATTGATCGGCGGCCCGCAAGACGGCCGCGCTGGTGGATCCGTCCTCGGGGAAGACCGCGACACCCAGCGAAAGCGTGATAATTTCAAGCTGCCTCCCCTCATATGGAATGTTGAGATGGCGGGCATTCCCGCGAATGCGGTCGGCCCGCTCCCGGGTAACCTCCCGGGAGGCGTCCGGCATGACGAGGATGAATTCGTCGCCTCCATAACGGGCCGGGATATCCTCCCCGCGGACCTGCTCGAGCAGCATCTCGCCCAGCCGGCGCAGAATGGCGTCGCCCGCGGCATGGCCGTAAACATCGTTGAACCGCTTGAAATCGTCCACATCCAGCATGATGACACCGAGGGAAAGCTCCCGCCGGGAGGCCCGCCGCAGCTCCCGTTCGAAGGTCTCTTCCAGATACCGCCGGTTGAATAGACCGGTCAGATGGTCCCGGACGGATTGCTCGCGCAGGAGCGCTTCGCTCCGAAGCAGGGCATCCTGCGCGTATTTGCGCTCCGTGATATCCCGTATATTGCATTGAATGACCTTCTTGCCGCCCTCCCAATAGACGTTGCTGACGAATTCCACCGGAATAAGCTTTCCGTCTTTTGCCCTCAGGGGCAAATCCTTGTAGCGGATGTATTCATCATGCTGCAACGCCTGGAAGGCATCCTGACTGGCCTTGATATCCTTGAACGCGCCCACTTCCCAGAGCTTTTTTTCGATAAATTCGGCGCGGGAGAATCCCAGTAAATTGATCAGGAACGGATTGACATCCGTGATCGCTCCCGTCTCGGCATCGAGGAGCAATATCCCGTCCTGGGCCGCTTCAAACAGGCGGCGGTAACGCAACTCCGAAGTGCGCAGGGGACGCTCGGTCATCGTTTCTTGGTTATGAGTTGCGGCTTTCATGCGAGATTCGGAACCTTTCCGGATGTATTCCATCAGCCGCCCAAAACCCGCGGATAAAGACTCCCTCAAATATTAGTATAAAATAAAGCTCCCCCGGCGCATCCAACAGCCGGGGAGTTTTTTTCTCCGCCACTTAGGGGAGAATACCGCACTTTCTCTTGTTGTGCGTGAGCCCTCCGCCCTCCGGGGAGGCGCGGGCGGATTTCCCCCGGGGTTGGCCGGCATCCCCGCCCCACGTTGAAACTCCACCGGCGCCGGGGACCGGATGAGCCGGCGGTCAATCCCTCAGGATGAAGGTGATCTTCAACTGAACCCGGTATTCCGTGATTTGACCCTCGTCGTTTATCTGGACCTGCTGGTTCTCCACCCACGCGGATTTGAGGTTCGTGAGCGTCTTATGGGCGCGCGCGACGCCCAACCGGACGGCATCATCGAAGCTCTTTGTGGAAGACGCGATGATTTCCGTTACTTTTGCGATGGACATGGAAAGCTCCTTCTGCCTGGTTGTAAACCGACTTCGGGCTGTCATCAGGTTCCGGCAAAAAAGTATGTTCCCAGTATAGTGCAGCCGTTCCCCGGCGGCATCCATCGACCGCCGGATGTTTCTCTCCGCCACTTGGGGGGGGGAAAAGCGGACGGTCAGGTGACGAGCCCGTGGCGCAAAGCCAGGGCCACGGCTTCGGTGCGGCTGGAGGCGTCGAGCTTGGCAAGGATATTGCTGACGTGGGATTTGATCGTGGACGGGCTCACGCCCAATTTTTCGGCGATTTGCGTATTGTTCAAACCCTCGACCATCAGGGCCAGGACCTCACACTCGCGATCCGTCAGGTCGAGACCGGGTTTGGGAGGCTGGCCGGCGGCATGAACCATGACCTCGGCGACGTCGGGCGAGAGGGTGGCGCGCCCGGCGGATGCGGCACGGATCGCCCGGGCCAGCTCTTCGGCCGACACGTCTTTAAGGAGATAACCGATGGCTCCGGCCTGCAGCGCGCTTTGGACCAGGATCTCCTCCTTGAAACTTGTCAGCGCGATCACTTGAATCGATTCCGACTGCTTGCGGATGATCCGCGTCGCAGTCGCCCCATCCATATCCGACATGACCATGTCCATTAATACGACATCCGGCCGGACCTGGGCGCATAACCGGACGGCCTCCTGCCCGCCGGAGGCCTCGCCCGCCAATTCCAGATCATCGAAGGCCTTCAGGAAAGTCGCCAGCCCGCGGCGGACCATCGGGTGGTCGTCGACGACCAGGACGCGGATGCGCGGGGCGGGAGACGCCGTCATAGTGCCTCGCGTTTCGGCGTTCCGTGCCAACGCAGGATGATTTCGGTTCCCTGACCCGGCCGGCTGGCAAGGGTCAATCCGGCCTTCACCGCTTCGGCGCGCTCGCGCATCATGCCCAGCCCGTAATGACCGGAAGGCGCCGGTTCGGAAGCGGTGAACCCGCAGCCATTGTCGCGAATGTGCAATTCCAGCCCTTCCGTATCGCGGGATAAATCGATTTCCACCCGGCTGGCTTCGGCGTGTTTGGCGATATTGTTCAACGCTTCCTGGCAGATGCGGTAGAACGCCACCTGGGTTTCAGCGGGCAGGCTGCCTTCGCCGCTTATGCTCAAGGCCACCGGGATGTTGGTCCGCCCGGTAAAGGCGTTGCTCAGCAGGCGCAGCAAATCGCCAAGCTCCGCGTCGGTCAATGTGCTGGGGCGCAGTTCGGCCAGCAGCGCACGCATCTCGGCCAGCGCGCCGCGCGTCAGCCGACGCAGGTCTTCCAGCGAGCGGCGCGCCTCCTCCGGATCCCGCTCCCACAGGCGCGGCAGCACTTCGGCGATCAGCCCGGCGGAAAAAAGGGATTGGTTGACGGCGTCGTGCAGGTTTTGCGCCAGGCGCTGGCGTTCCTCCAGCATAGCCCGCTCGCGGGCGTGTTCGTATAAGTCCGCGTTGACCATGTCGGCGGCCACCTGGTTGGCGACGGTCAGCGCCAGCGTGGCATGGTGCGCCGTGAAGAAATCCTGCCTTTCGTGCGCAATGCCCACCCCCGCGATCACGCGGCTCTTCACGGCGATGGGGATCCACATCCATGAACGCATTCCTGCCAGGAACATACCGGCATGATCCCCCAGCATCGACCGCAGGGACTGCGCCGCCGGATCAGCCCCCGCCACGTCGGCGATCCGGATCGGATGGATTTCGTTGAACAGGGCGGGGAGCGTCTCCAGATCATTGATCCGGATCCGAATGGGAGCCGTCTGCGGGAGCGGCTGCGGACCGCGCACGGCCTTGACAACCAAGTCCGGGTCCTCCGGCATAAAGAATCCGGCCCGGGTGAATTCGATGATTTTGCGAAATTGATCGAGGATCACTCCGGGTTGGAATTCCAGGGCGGATGCCAGAGTCCGGGAGACCTCCAGCAGCATGGATTGTTCGTGCGCGTGGGCTTCCACCCGCTGGTGCAGAAGCTGTTCCGCCTGGACCCGCCGGTCGACATCCCGGACGACGCTCAGCAGGCATGGTCGATCCCGATAGGTAATGGCTGTCCGGCGCACCTCGGCGCAGAACAAAGAGGCATCCCGGCGGATGTGGACCGCCTGCGCGTCCGTCATCTTGTCCGGTTTTGCGGCCTCGGCATCCGCCATGTACGGGCGCCGGCTGTCCGGGTGGAGGTAGGCCGCCGGGAGGAGCCCGATGAATTCCCCGCGCGCATAGCCGTGCATCGCCGCCGCCGCGGGGTTGGCCTCGACCACGCGCCCCGTTTCCAAATCGTTGATGATCAGTCCGTCGCCGGCGGTTTCGAAGATTTTCCGATAAATGTCGGGTGGATCGGCCATAGGGATAGTATATCCCAATGCCGCAGGATATTCTATTTTGAATGTTGCGTATCCGCTCAGCCCAAGGCAGATTCCTGTGCGCCGCACAGCCGAATGGGACCAAAACACCGGAAAAACACATACCCCTTTTCCTGCATACTCTTTCGCCTTTTTTAATCAGGCATGAAGGTTCGGCGGTTCGGTCTTCTTCGGCGCTTTCCGGATTCGTTTTTCACCGTCCCCAGCAGATGCTCTTCTTTGCCAATCGCCCCTGAACCGGTTCTTGGCCCAAGGTCGCCGAGCCGGCCCGCACCGGCGCCCGGCATCATGCAGCCGCGCGCCGGTCTGATGCCCTCGCAGAGAATTCCAATTTTTCCTTTCCGCGTTCCACGCGGATGGTCTCGCCTTCATGGAACTCGCCGCCCAGGATCCTGACCGCCAGCGGGTTCTGCAGTTCGCGCTGGATGGCCCGCTTAAGGGGGCGGGCGCCGTAATCGGCATCGTAGCCAACCTCGGCCAGGTAGGCGCGCGCCTCCGGGCTGATGACCAGCCGATAACCGCGCTCCGCCAGCAATGCGGAAACATTCCGGAGCTGGATGTCCACGACCTGGATCAGGTCCTCCCGGCTGAGCGAATGGAAGATGACGATCTCGTCGATGCGGTTCAGGAACTCGGGCCGGAAATGCTCCTGCAGGGCATGCGTGACCGTATCGCGGGTCACGCCGCCCGCCTTTCCGCCCAGCCACAGTTCGCCTCCAAGGTTGGAGGTCATGACGACCAATGTGTTGCGAAAATCCACCGTGCGGCCCTGACCATCCGTCAGGCGGCCGTCATCCAGCAATTGCAGCAGCACGTTGAACACATCCGGGTGGGCCTTCTCGATTTCATCGAACAGGACCACGCTGTACGGGCGGCGGCGAACCGATTCGGTCAACTGGCCGCCCTCCTCGTAGCCGATATATCCCGGCGGCGCTCCGATCAGACGGCTGACGGTGTGTTTCTCCTGGTATTCGCTCATATCGATCCGGATCATGGCCCGTTCATCGTCGAACATGAATTCGGCCAGGGCGCGCGCCAGTTCGGTCTTGCCCACACCGGTCGGGCCCAGGAAGATGAATGAACCCAGCGGCCGGTTTGAATCTTGCAGGCCGGCCCGGGCCCGGCGCAGGGCATTGGAGACGGCCTGCAGGGCATCCTCCTGTCCGACCACCCTTTCGCGCAGCCGGTCTTCCATGTGCAGGAGTTTCTGGGTCTCGCCTTCCAGGAGCTTTGCAACCGGGATGTGGGTCCAGCGGGAGACGATCTGGGCAATCTCCTCGGCGTCCACTTCTTCTTTTAATAAAGCGCCTCCCCGGGCCTGCAATTCCTTCATCCGGCGTTCGCCGTCGGCCAGTTCCTTTTCCAGCTCCCGCAGGGTCCCATACCGCAGACGGGCGACCTTTTCCAGGTCCGCCTGCCGTTCGGCGCGTTCGATCTCCTGGCGGGTCTGTTCGATCTTCTCTTTGGCCGTGCGCAGTTCGGCGATGGCCTGTTTTTCGGCCTGCCAGCGGGCCTGAAGTTCGTGCGACCTTTCCTTCAGGTCGGCCAGTTCTTTTTCGATGGTCTCTAGCCGCTCCTTCGAGGCCTTGTCCTTCTCTTGTTTAAGCGCCTGGCGTTCTATCTCGAACTGCATGGTCTGCCGGTCCACTTCGTCCAGCGCCTGCGGTTTGGAATCGATCTCTGTGCGCAGCCGCGCGGCAGCCTCGTCGATCAGGTCGATGGCCTTGTCGGGCAGGAAGCGGTCGCTGATATAGCGCTGCGAGAGCATGGCGGCCGCGAGCACCGCGGCATCGGTGATCCGTACGCCGTGGTGGACCTCGTAGCGTTCCTTGAGGCCGCGCAGGATGCTGATCGTGTCCTCCACGGACGGCTCTTCCACCATCACCGGCTGGAAGCGGCGCTCCAGAGCCGGATCCTTCTCGATATGTTTGTGGTACTCGTCCAGCGTGGTCGCGCCGATCAGGTGCAGCTCCCCGCGCGCCAGCATGGGCTTCAGCATGTTACTGGCGTCCATGGCGCCCTCAGCCGCGCCGGCGCCGACGACCGTGTGCATTTCATCCAGAAACAGGATAATTTCCCCTTCCGATTCCGTGATCTCCTTCAATACGGCTTTCAAGCGTTCTTCGAATTCGCCGCGGTACTTGGCCCCCGCCACCAGGGCGCCCATATCCAGCTGAACCAGGCGCTTGTGCTTGAGCCCCTCGGGCACATCCCCGTTGACGATGCGCTGGGCCAGCCCCTCGACGATGGCGGTCTTCCCGACGCCCGGTTCGCCGATCAGGGCCGGATTGTTCTTGGTGCGGCGGGACAGGATTTGTATCGTACGACGGATCTCCTCATCGCGCCCGATCACCGGGTCGAGCTTGACCTGGCGGGCCATTGCCGTCAGGTCTCGGCCGTATTTTTCCAGCGGCTGGAAGGTTCCTTCGGGATTCTGCGTGGCGACGCGCTGGGCGCCGCGGACCTGTTTTAAGGCGGTCAGGATGGCTTCCTTGGTCAGGCCGAATTGAACCAAACGTTTGCCTTCCGCACTGTCCGTCAGACCCAGCAACATGTGCTCGGTGGAGACATAATCATCCTGCATGCCCTTGGCGTAGCGTTCGGCGGCAGCCAGGGCTTCCGCCGTTTGGCCCGATAGGCCGACGTCCAGGCTGTCCCCTTGGATCTTCGGCCTTTTCTCGAGCTCGTTGCTCAGTTCTTTCCGGATGGCTTGCGTCCCGCCGGATACTTTGGTGAGGACCGCCTGGACGATCCCATCCTCCTGTTGAACGAGCGCCAACAGCAAGTGGATGGGCTCAATAACTTGATGCTGAAATTCCTGCGCCAGGTGCTGGGCGGCGAGCAGGGCCTCCTGGGATTTTTGCGTATACTTATCGAGGTTCATGGAAACCTCCGGAAAGGATAGGAATGGAAATATCCGGCAACCCGCAGGAGAAGTTGGTTCCGTTGCCGGATGGCTCTCTGCCGGATATCCGGGGCTTCGCGCGGCAGGTTAAACCCAGCCAGGCCGTTTTTTCGCCGCGCGGGAAACAAGCTTGCGGATCAGTTGGTGCATACTTATGCATGGTCTTTTCCTTTTACCCGCCGACCGGCTGTTTTCATTCCTGGAATTCCAGTTCGATCCAAGCGGCCTCGCAATAATCTTCCTGGTAACGAAGGAGACGCAACTGCTGGCTGGCATACTGGGCGGTTAGTTCAGCTTCCATTTGGCGAATCCGAGCCTGTAATTCCATAACCCGGCTGCGCAGACGCAGGATCGCCTCGGCGGCGGCCTCGTCGACACCCAGGTCATCCTGTAATCGGCGCTGGCAGCGGGATTCAAAACCTTCGGATTGGCCGTACCAATAACTTTCCGCGGATGTTTTTTCAGGACTCATGCCCTCACCTCATTTCGGATGCCGTTATGAACGGCCCGGCCTGGAGGAGGCCAACGCGCGGATGCTGTCGACTTCCCGATCGGTAAGCGGATCAGGCAGCACCAGCCGGACCCGAGCATACAGATCGCCGCGCTTGTCGGGGTCGCCCAGGCGGGGCATCCCTTTTCCGCGCAAGCGGAAACTCCGCCCGGCGTTGGTGCGGGGCGGGATCTTCAGGATCAGCGGCCGCTCCAGGGAGGGAACGCGGATTTCCCCTCCGGCGACAGCGGTGAAGATATCGACCGGCGCCTCGAGATGCAAGTTGTCCCCTTCGCGCTCGAAGGTGGGATGGGGCAGAAGCCGCACAAGCAAATACAGATCCCCGGCCGGACCGCCATTTTGGCCCGGCTCCCCCTGACCGGCCAGGCGGACTCGCGATCCGGTGCGCACACCCCGTGGAATACCGGCTTTAATGCGGTGCCCATCCATCTCCAACAGGCGATCGGTGCCATGAAAAGCCTCTTCCAGGGTCAGTTCGACTTCGTACCCGACATCCCGTCCGCGGCGCGGGCCGGGGGAAGCGCCTCGCCGGCCGTCTCCGCCGCTGCTGCGCGCCCGGCCAAAGATGTTGGTGAAGAAGTCGGAATACGGCGATGCGCTTCCAAAGAGGTCTTCCAGGTCTTCGGGGGTGGCGTAGTGGACGCGCACCCCGTTCTCGGCCTGGGCCGACCAGGTTTGCCAGTCGAAATCCTCCGGGCGGCCGCCCGTCTGCTGCCAGCGCAGGTATTGGGCCCGCAACGCATCGTACTTCTTGCGCTGTTCGGCGTCCGACAGAACCTGGTACGCCTCATTGATCGTCTTGAATTTCTCTTCCGCTTCTTTATCCCCCGGGTTTACATCCGGGTGAACCTCGCGGGCCAACCGGCGATAGGCCTGCTGGACGGCCTTGTTTTCGGCAGTCGGCGGCACGCCCAGTATTCCATAATAATCCTTATAATCCATCGGGCACCGTCTCACTCATCTTCTTGTTCATGATCCGACTCGTCGTCATTTCCGGATTGCCATCTTTTCTCCGCAACCTCAATTTCCTCCCCCATATGCACATCGCAGGCAGCCAGCGGCCGCCTTTCATCCGGCAGGCAGCGGCCGCCTGGGCTCGTCGCGGTCCAACCCACCAGCCTGCCGTCCGGGTCATGCACGGCCAGAATGTCGATTGTCCGGGCAGATACGATGCCGCCGCGCCGTTCGACCATGAAATGATTTTCCGACTTCATCATGACCGGACATCATTTATTTGAAGCCCATCCTTCTTCTCCCGGGTATCCCATCGCCCGGATTCCAGCCGGATGATTCAGGGAAGGAAGCCGCAACAACGCAACGGGAAACACTCCTCCGCCGCGACTGCGCCGTGACCGGGCGAATTCGACACGCGGGAGACGGCCTGCCGATGACCGCCGCAGGGTATCCAGGCAATCTCCCGAGGTCGGTTATTCTTCGTCGCGGCGTTTCTTCAACCATCCCAACCGGGTCCAGCCATCCCGGTGGAAACGAGAGTATGACGGCGCATTAATAATTCCGCAGTCGTTTACGGCGTTCACGAACTTGCTGTTCCACGGCATCCAAAGCGCCGTTCAGTGCGGACTGCAACTGCTCGCCTTTTTCCGTGGCTGCGATGGGATCTGATCCCATATACACGACAATCGTTACTTCGTAGATGTGCGCCGTCCGATGCTCTTTGGCGGGCTGTTTAAAGTTAACCATCCCGCCCGAAATATCGGTATGCCCTTCCGCCAACTTGCTCAGCCGATCCGCCGCCAGGGTGTAGTATTTGTTTTCGCTTTTCTTCACTTCATCAATTTCATTATTAAACTCAATTGGGAAGTTATCTCCGTCCATTATTCACACTCCGTACCTGCTCAGGCTGTCTACTCCCATGGGAAAAAACTCAAAAAAGACCTGCCGATGTTCTTGTTTTTTTGTCATCCCGGCGCGGCACCCCCGCGCCTGCCCCCGCGCCCGCCCTCGCGCCTGCCCTCGCGCCTGCCCTCGCGAAGCGGGGGAAGCGGGGGAAGCGGGGTTCGAAGCCGGGATCCAGTGATTTTTGATAATTCAATGGATGCCGGCTAAAATCACCCCCGGCG
>JAFGKK010000033.1 GCA_016928575.1 Anaerolineales bacterium | reverse complement strand
GCAGACGGTTCAGGATTCACTCCGATGGTTCCTGGATGCCCGCTGCGAACACGCGGGCATGACGATCGAAACCCTGGATGCCGGCTACGAGCGCGCCGGCATAACGATCCGGATACAACCTAATGCTAATTTGAGACAACCCCTCGCTTCCACCGCTTCCCCCGCCCCCCCGCTCCGCGAGGGCGGGCGCGAGGGCAGTCGCGGGGTATTCATCATCCGCAAGAGTAGGATAGATAACGCCGTCCCGCATCTTTTACAACACCCTGTTTCGAATCCTATGAGATCCTTTGGGCTGCTTGCGCCTTTGGCGGCCTAACCGCTTGCCCCGGATTCGCATGACCGAAGCAAATGGATGGATGGATGGATGGATGGAGAAATCGGAGGGAAACCGCATGCGTTGCTGGATAAAGGGGAATGATCCCTGACGTTATCCGCTTCGCGGATAAAACCGGCAGCGAATCGCCGCGGATGCGGGAAAGGAACGCCCGGCAATACTAAAAAAAACGCGGGCCGGCGGGCACCCAATTCGTCCGACCGTACCACCCGGCCGGAGAAGGTTTACCGGGGCGGCGCAAAAACCCTTGGAGTGTGCCGTTCGCGCGGCTCCCGCACCGATAAAGAGGACAACCCGCCGGCGCAAAGTAGCAATCCCGGACGATGGATCTAGGAGGGGGAAGGCACTGTGTAAAAGAAATTCGCTTCGTCCGACCCGGGACGCCGCGGCCGGAAGCACAATGACCATCTTGGTCTTTATCGGCATCCGGTCGGAGGAACAATGCCTCAAGCGGCCGGATTATTGCGGGGCCGGCCGTCCAGTTGGCCGATGTCGGTCCGGCGTTCCACGCGTTTCAGGAATTCCTCGACCACATTCACATCCTTGTGCAGGTGCAGGGTGATGGCCTGCACCGGGCAGACGTCGGCGCAACGGCCGCACCCTTTACAGCGGTCGTCGATCCGGGCGTGCCCATATTCCACTTTAATCGCCTTCACGTAACAGACGTCGACGCACCGCCCGCAACCTACGCAGGACTCCTGCACTTCGACGGTCAACCCCGGAACCCGCACGACCGTATCCCAGAAGGCTTGCGGGCCCAGCCGCAGACCGTGCCGGATGGAGCAACAACAGTCGCAACAAAAACAGATTGCCAGCATCCGGCGATAGGGGATGCCGAGCACGAACGCGTCGAAGGAAGCGTGCACCACCAGCGGCACCAGGCCCAAATCCATCGCCGCCCGGGCGTGCGCCAATGCCTCCTCGACCCCGACTTTCCGTCCCATGCTGGGATGAATCCGGTTCGCCGCCTCCCCCAGGAAGAGGCAGCCGATTGTTTCGGGAAAGGCGGTGCACTTTTCCGCATGGCGGCAAATGCAGCGGTGCAGGATCACCCGGGCATCGGCCTTGGTGATCAGCGGCTCGAGGATCATCCACGGGACGACCAGGCTTTCTTCGGACCGCACCACCTGGTGGACCGGGAGGATGATCGATTCGTTTTCGTTCGAGCTGAACAGGGGCCGCACCAAGTACCCGATCACCGGCTGGTTGCCAATCCGGTTGGCCAGCTTGCTTAACGGCCAGAACTTCATCAATAAATCGAAGACGATCTTCGGTCGTCCCACAAAAAAACTCCGTTGGCGCCGTCCGGCCGCCGGAATCGCGCCCTTCCCGAACGGGATTGTACCTTATTCGTCGCCGCGGACCGGTTGACGGCGGTTCCCGCCCGCGAAGGGCGGGACTTCTCGCGGATTCGGCCCGCCTCCCTCCCGCAGATCAAGCATCCGGATACACCCGCCATCCGATCCGGTCCAAGTCGGTTGCATCGGTGATCGCGTCCGGCGCTTGGGCGACCAGCACTTCGGCTTCGACGGCGACCGAACCGTCCGGGAGCTCGATCGTGCCCTTGGTTTCCGCAAACCGGCCCCGGTCGCGCACCATCTCTCCGCGGATGACCAGCGGCACCCCGGTCGGAACCGGTTTCCGATACCGCAATTCCATCTTCATCGTGACGAAGAAGCGGAGGGGATCCGCCCCGAGGACGGTCCGCCCGGCGGCTTCGTCCAAGAGCGCGGCGGCGATCCCGCCGTGCAGATGCCCCGGATACCCCTGGTAAATGTCCGGAGCGGTCCAATCCACCCGCACTTTTCCCGGCGCTTCGCTGTAAAATTCCGCGCGCAGGCCGGCTTCGTTTTCCAGGCCGCACACGAAACACATCCGGGAATTGGGCTGTTTTTCATAACCGGCCCGCGTCCGATCCATTGCCATCCCGTTCCCTTCCTCCTTTTTCCGATTTCCCTTAAATCGTAACCATTATACCCATTCCCTCCCGGCGCCGGCGGCGCGCCGCACTCCATGCCAATATTTATTCCGCCTTAATGATCGCTCGCGCGGATCCATCCCTTATAATCGAAAATCAAATGCAGGCATCTTTCCCCGCCGCCCTACGCGCCGCCCGCCCGCCGGTGAAAATCCGGAAGGTTAAGGACGCCGAACAATGGAATTGCATGTGATCTTGAACGCCGCCTTGCTCAGCCTGGTCGCCGGTCTGGGAACCGGTCTGGGCGGATTGATCGCGATCCTCCGGCGCCCCGGAAGGCGGGCGTTCGGATTCCTGATGGGGATGACCGCCGGGGTGATGATCTCGCTGGCCTTCATGGAATTGGTCGCCGAAGCCTGGGCGCTGCAGGGATTCCTCACCGCCACGGTCGGGTTCGCCGCCGGCGCCTTTGCCATGTTCGGATTGGATATCATGCTTCCGCACATGCGCTTCGGCGAAATCGAAACCTCCGCGCCTTCCCGCGACTGCGGCGATCCGTCCGGCCCCCCGTCCGGACAGGCCGCCGCACCCGACTCCGACGACGGATCGCCAGCCTTCTCGGTCAGGGGCCGGGGAAGAGGGTGGCGGCGCGGACGGCATTTCCGTCCCCGGCTCGGAGTTCCAGCCTCGGAAGCCGATCCCGGATTGCTGAAAACCGGCGCGCTGCTGGCGATCGGGATCACCGTCCACAACATCCCGGAAGGCATCGCAGTGGGAGCGGGATACGTGCATCTGCCCGCGTTCGGGGTGTTCATCGCCCTGGCGATCCTTCTCCACAACATCCCGGAAGGCATCGCCACCGCGCTTCCGCTTTGCCAGGGGGGATTGCACCGCTGGGACGCGCTCCGCGTGTCGGTGCTCTCCGGGCTGGCCGAACCGGTCGGTGCGCTGGCGGCGGCGTTGTTCCTTAAAAGCTTCGAGGTCCTTATCCCCGGAGCTCTGGCGTTCGCCGGCGGGGTGATGATGTTCATCACGCTGGATGAGTTGATCCCGGCCGCGCGGGAGTACGGGCATCAGCATTTCGTCGCCTTGGGGATCATCATCGGTTCGATTTTCGTTTTTCTCTTGTCCGGCTTGCTGGGAGTGTAGCCCCATAAGGTCCCCCAAGGGCAAGATGGCAATCCCACCAGGGTGCTGAAAAAGACAAACTTGGCCGAATCGCCCGCATTGAGTCCGGGCCGTCCCGGATCCGCTTCGCGAAGCGGGTCGGGGCTCGACCAGCTGATTCAACACCCTGTTTGGAGTCCTGAGGATATTTTTACATATACGCGGTGTCTGCTTTCCCCGGTGCAGCAATACCGGAAACGGAAAACACTTTTACTCTTCCACTCTTCCCATCTTCCTATCCTCCCATCACCGCGTTCCGGGATCAATTCTCCCAGCCCGTCTCTCAAAATGGACAGCTTCGAACTTTAACTTTTTTTCCACTGTTGCGGAACTGGGAAGCCGGTCCCGGCGTAATTCCTGTAAGCGTCCCCAACCTGTACCCCGCCGACACGGGCACTCCGGCGCGGGCTCATGGAGCGAGGGGAGTGCGGATGAGGAAGAGCCTTGGGAGAGAAAAAGGCAACTTTACAAAAGTGAGTCATGCCGGAGAAGTAAAGCATCTGGCATTGTTTTTTTCTTCCTTCGCCGCCTCCCGCCCTCCCCGGCTAGAGGCAGGCTGAGGCGAGCGGAGGCACGACAATCACCGGCCGGTAGGTTTTACTGGATTTTTCTTCGCGCGCCTCGTGGATCCCGAACCGCCGCTTGGCGGCAGTTTTCCCATCCAGTCCAAATCCTCCGGCCGATCGAGATCCCACGCCAGAGCCCTGCGGGAAAGGACGGTTGCATTCACTCCGGCCTGCCGCGCCGCCCGCAGATGCCGCACAAACGAGAACCGGCCGAAGGAAAAGCGGATCAGCCCCGGCGGTGCGACGAGGAGCAAGTTGGTTCCCCGGCCTGCGCGGTCCGGGCTGATTGCGAAGAACGGCTGCCGCTTGCGCCTCGCCAACGCCCAGGTGACGTCCGTCGGGGCGAGCAAAGGCAGGTCGGCGGGCAGGATCAACAGCGACTCCGCCCCGCGCCGCCCGGCTTCGGCCGCCGCCCGCGCCAGCGCCCGGTTCATACCGCCCCGCACCCCTTCCGGGACGAACTCCGCACCGGCTTGCGCGGCGATCCTTCGGACCGCGCGGTCTTTGCCCGCCACCAGGATCTTTTCGATTCCCTCGACCTTGCCCAGGACCTTCAAGGTGCGGACCAACAGGCCGAGCACCAACTCCCGCCGCCGGCGGAGGGTGAGGGCCGGCGCCAGCCGCGATTTGGCGGCCGACAGCCGCTTAACGGGGACGATCGCCCAGCACTTCATGCGGAAGGCAGCGCCCATGCAAGTTCGAGCGCCTGCTCCGCCACCCGCCGCCGGTCGGCTTCGCTCCGCATCAGCGTATCAGTCGTCCGGACCTGCAGCCCCAAGGCTTCGATCTGCGGTGCGAAAGCCTGATCCCGCCGGTCGAGGAGGAATCCGCGGACCGTCCCGCCCACCTCGCGCGCCGCCTCGAGCGCGGAGGAATCGCGGCCGAGTTCGCGGAACATCTTCGCCAGCGGCCCCTTGACCGCTTCGCCGCCGACGATCGGCGTGACCGCGACCGAACGGGCGGCCGCGACCTTTTCGCGGATTCCCGGCAGAGCGAGGATCGGCCCGAGGCTGACAAAGGGATTCGAAGGGCACAGGACGACCGCGTCCGCGGAAGCCAGTGCGGCGAGGAGCTCGCGGGTGGGCAGGGCGGCGTCCAATCCGCGCAGGCGGAATCCCCGCACGGAGGGCGCGCATTGGCGGCGGACGAAATACTCCTGGAATTCCAAATCGCCCTCCTCGGTTTCGACGATCGTCTGCAGGATGTCGTCCGTGCAGGGCAGGACCGCCTGCTCTACTCCGAGGGTTTCGCACAGGCGGCGCGTCACCCGGGTCAGGGTCTCGCCGTCCCACAGGCCGCGCGTCCGCGCCAGGTGCGTGGCCAAGTCCCGGTCGCCGAGGCGGAACCAGGCCGGAGCCTGGAATTGCCGCAACGCCTCGAGGCAACGGAAGGTGTCGCCTTCGATCCCCCATCCGGTCTCGGCCGATGCGATCCCGGCCAAGGTGTACATCACCGTATCCAAATCGGGGCAGATGGTCAGACCGTAAAGCTCGAAATCGTCGGCGACATTGACCGCGACGGTGAGGTTTTTTGGCGGCAGGATTCCCGCCAACCCGCGGGCCAGCTTGGCCCCCCCCACCCCGCCGGCCAAGGCGAGGACCCGGCAATCGTCCCGGCCGCTCAGCGCCACTCGACCACCTCGCCGAGCATGCGGCCCTCGGGTTTGCCCGGCGCCTCGTCCGGATACCCCGCGAGAACCAGCGCCTGAGCCGCCCAACTTTCGGGAAGGCCAAGGCTTTCGCGGACGGCCTGCGGACAGAAGGCCGGCGCGCAGATCCAGCATGCGCCGAGCCCTTCGGCGTGGGCGGCCAACAGCAGATTTTGAATTGCGGCCGCCACGCTTTGGATCAGCAACAAACGCTCGCCTTCGGCGCGCCGGCCTTCGGCCGCCGGCAGACAGGCCTCATCCGCCAAGGCGAGAATCGCGGCCGGCGCGGCGCAGATCCGATCCACGGAGCGCCGGTTGCGGGATCGGACCGCTTCCGGAGATTGGCCTTCCGCCAGGGCATCGGCCGCATAAGCACCCGCCATCCGCTCGGCCAGCTCCCGGCGCGTTCCGGGATTGCCTAGAACGACGAACCGCCAGGGAAGGGAACCGTGCGCCGAGGGGGCGGCGTGGGCGGCTTCCAGCATGCGGCGGACGGCTTCCTGCGGGATAGGTTGGGGTTTGTATTTGCGGATCGAGCGCCGGGAGAATAAAAGATCGATCAGGGATTCATCCATGGCGGCAGATTCTCACGATGGAAATTTTTTGCATGCCACATGCTCCATAAGAAGGTCATGTTGCCCTGGATCCCCGATAAACCCACTCGGGGGTGACGGCCCCTCGTCATGCCCGCGCGCTCGCAACGGGCATCCAGGGTTCTGATCGT